>CAUPUT010000295.1:0-2501 GCA_963514615.1 uncultured Treponema sp. | reverse complement strand
GAATCGTTCCAGGGTAAATTTAGGCCAAATTCAGGTGCAAATTTAACCTGCGCCCTTGATTCGGCCGGGATTAAAATTTATTCTTTCTTACATCCGCTACGATTACATTCGCCATATCGTCTATTTGTGCGGTGATGTCGTTGGTGGTGCTTACGATACCGATGTTTTGTTTCGTTATCTCGTCTATTTGAGTTACGCTTTGATTTATCATATTTATGCCTTCGCTTTGCTCTTTTATGCTTTCGCTCATTTCGTTGATGCTCTGGGCTAATACGTTAGCGTTGGCTTCTATCTCGCTTAGGGACTTTTGAGTTCTTTCGGCCAGTTTTCTAACTTCATCGGCGACGACGGCGAATCCTTTTCCCGCCTCTCCTGCATGCGCAGCCTCAATTGCGGCATTCATTGCAAGTAAATTTGTTTGGGAGGCAATGTGTTGAATAACGCCGGAAGCTTCCATCAGCGAGCCTGATTCTTCGGCAAGTTTTTGTGTTATGTTATTCGATGTTACGATTGTCTCTTTGCCGACGTTTGTGGCCGTTACAAGCTCTTTAATGGAATCGGATGTTTTCTTCAGCATCTGCGTTATGGAAGCAATATTTGCGACCATCTGCTCTACCGAAGTCGATGATTGAGCAACACTATCGGTCTGTGTTTCAATGCTGTTATTCAGCTGCTTGATTGTCTTGACAATTTCTTCGACCGTTATCGCCGTTTCGGTAACGCTTGTGCGCTGCGTTAAGGATTGTTGTTTAACGCTTTCGATATTTGCATTGATTTGATGGATTGCGCTTGCCGTTTGCGTTACGTTTCCGGCAAGTTCGCTGCCAACCTGTTCCATATTCGCCGTATTTTCTTTCACCATGCTGATGGATGACCTTATTTTTTCCATTGTTCGGTTAAAATACGACGACATAGCGCTGAATTCTTTTGAGGTACGGACGGACAAATTGACGGTTAAATCGCCTTCACCTTCCGCTATGTTTTTCAGTGCGTTGTTTATCTGTCTGAACATAGAAGTAACATACGAAAGCGACAGGAAAACGGCGATCGCGCATATCAAAAAGACAACCGTACCGAACAAAAATGCTTTGAGTCGTATAGTATATATGTCCGTAAAAATACTTTTTTCGGATACGGCAATACAGAACATCCAGCCGGTCATAGTATCATAATGCGGAATGGAAAGATAATAATCCTTCCCCACATTAATTCTTAAAAGCCTATCGCTATCGTTTTGCATGGCACCGAGAAAAGCCTTATACCTTTTATCGGCGATACTATCGACTGTGTCGTTAAACGAATATTCGGGATGAACGACAAAATGTCCCATTTGATCGACGATAAACACGGTATTTTCACCACCGGTATTATGTTCCATCAGAAGCGATTGTAATTTATCAATCTTGATATTCGTTGCAAGGACACCGACCGTAGCGCCTTTTTTAATAAGCGGCGTACTCATGGTAATCATCGGGATGTTGCGTACGCTGTCCATATAAACATCGGTAAACGAGGTTTTGTTATTCCGTATCGCAACCGTATACCATGGCCGCTTTTTGGGAATAAAGTCTGCGGGCGGCTGCCAATCGGAAGAATCGATGTATACGCCGTTTTCAAGCCCTGCATAGATATCGAATAAAATTTCATGAAAATTTTTATCAATATTAGATGCTACTGCATACATTGTTTGAGGATCGTCGAGGTGCCGTTCAACTTCGCGGGCGGTAGTTTCAACTATTCTCGCTCGCTCCGTTTCAAACGTATTAAGAAGCGATAAGTAGTAATTTTTCTCCGCGATAAGCATTTCTTGTGCGTTTACGGTGATTATCCTTTTTGTTTGGACGAACCAGATAAGCGACAGCAAAAACATAATAACCGCAAAGGGAATTGTCAACATAATTAATAATTGTGTCCTTAGGGAAAGGGACGAATAACGGTTTTTCATATTAGATATTATTATCTCTATAAGAGGGTGATTGTCAATAGTACATTTTCGCTACACTTACCCTGGACATATTTGTCTATAAAACTAAGGAACATGATCAAGCATAAAAAAATTTAGATCTTCCAAATTTTTTTTAGTTTCTTTCTTGCGTTTTATCCAATTCTATGGGATACTGGAGAAAGTGTATCTTCTAAAAGTGGAGGGATCATTCTATGTTATTAGTTGGAAACGGTATGCTTATCACCCGCGATCCGAACAAGCCTTTTATCGAAAACGGCTGTGTTTGCATTGAGGGAAGTTCAATCAAAGAAGTCGGCGCCGATGCCGAATTGCGGGCAAAGTACCCCGCAGCGGAATATATCGATGCAAAAAAGCGGTGCATCATGCCTGCCTTTATTAACACGCATCATCATATTTATAGCGCTTTTGCCCGCGGCATTGCGTTAAAAAATTACAATCCGCAGAATTTCTTGGACATTTTGGAAGGGATGTGGTGGCATCTTGATAATAACCTCCTTTTAGAGGATACGAAATACAGCGCTTACACGACGCTGAT
>CAUPUT010000294.1:0-2523 GCA_963514615.1 uncultured Treponema sp. | reverse complement strand
TCGATTTTTTCTTCAAAGGTACCGGCGCAGATAAAACGGGACACAAACACCGTGTTGTGCTGCCCGATTCGGAATGCGCGGTCGGTCGCCTGATCTTCTATCGCAGGGTTGTACCAGAGGTCAAAGTGGATAACGCGGGTGGCGGCGGTAAGGTTTAAGCCGGTACCGCCTGCCTTGAGCGAAATAAGAAAGATGCGCTGCGCCGGATCGGTTTGGAACGATTCGACTGCGGCCTTCCGTGCGGTAAGCGGCATCTGTCCGTGCAAGAGGAGCGGCTCATCTCCGAATTGCTCCTGTATCAGCTTCCGCAGTAAAAAGAGCGTTTGCGTGTATTGGCTGAAAATCAAGGTCTTTTCACCGGCATCCAATATTTCGCCGAGCAGCTGCATCAGCACGGCGGTCTTTCCGGAAAGCGCCGTATCGGTCTGAAAGCTTTCGTCGTAGACATGGGGATGGTTGCACACCTGCTTTAAGGCGGTCAGCAGTTTCAGTACCAACGCATTCCGCTGAATCCCATCTTCCGTCTTCAACACGCTTTTCAGCTGCGTTTCAACAAGGCTTTCGTACAGCGCGATTTGCTCCGGCGTCAGGCGGCAATATTGCGGCGTAATCACTTTGTCCGGTAAGTCGGAAATAACGGCGGGGTCGGTTTTAAGGCGACGGAGTAAAAACGGCGCGGTAATCTTTTGGAATGATTCCGCAGTCTCCACATCGCCGTGCAGCTCGATGGGTATGCGCCATTTTTTACGGAAAGTTTCCGCAGACCCGAGATAGCCCGGAATGATAAAATCGAACAAGGCTCGCATATCCTCAAGGCTGTTTTCAACCGGCGTACCGGTCATCGCGATGCGGGACTGTGCCTGCAAAAGCCTGAGCGCTTGGGCGTTTTTGGTCTGCGTATTTTTAACCGCCTGCGCTTCATCGATAATCAGACAGTCAAAGGTCTTTTCGGAAAGTTTTTTTACATCCCGCTGGAGGGTCTGGTACGTTGTAATGTGAATGTCAGACTTTGCGGAAAACCGCCGCCCCTGTCCGTGCAAGATTGCACAACGCAGCGACGGAGCAAAGGTGTGCAGCTCATGTTCCCAGTTCGGTAAAAGACTCGCCGGAGCCGCGATAAGGATGCCGCTATGCTCAAAGCCCTGTTCTTTCAATTTGAGAATGAGGGCGATAACTTGCAGCGTTTTCCCAAGTCCCATATCATCCCCCAACAGACAGCCGAAGCCGCTTTTAATGGTAGAATAGAGCCACTGAAACCCTTTTTCCTGATACGGCCGGAGCGTCGCCTGCAATGTGCGGGGTACTGCGGCATCCGTTTCCCGAAAGAGCGAATAGGAAAACGGCGCGCCGTCCGCCATCACGGTATCGCCGGTCAGTGTTCCTTGAATAACCTCGTTGATGCCGGGTCTTTCGTGCTGCATTGTTTCGAGAAGGCGCGCCGTGTGTTCGGGATCGACAAGGATGTAGCGGTCGTTGAATTTCACCAAACCGCTGCTCTGTTTCATCAATGCGCGGAATTTCTTGGCGCTGATGACGGTATCGCCGAGCATAATACTGCGGTCATAATCCATCAGGTTGTCAAGGCTGAGATACGACTGTACGGCGCCGGCTCCCTTTTGCCGTTTCAGCTGGAACACCGCCCGCGGTTTCAGCGCCCGCTGCAACGTCTTAGGCAGTACGACCTCTATCCCGAAGCGCGAGAGGAGCGGCGCCGCCGTCCGTAAAAACACCGCTGTTTCTTCCTGCGTAAGCGGAACCGACTTTTGCCCGATCATCTCCGTTAATTTCGGCAGATATGCGGAAAGCGCAATCGCGAACTCCACCGTTTTACTTTCCAGCTGTACGGAGTCGGCGATACGGGAAAACGGCACGAACCGGTTGTTCGTTTCTTCGCTGTGGCACACCTCGGCGGAAATCTGAAAGTCCGACTGTTTGGCTTCCTCCAAGATGAGCCGGAAACGGAGGCTGTTGCTGTCGTAGTAGAGCGCGGCAAGCCAGCGTGTAACCGATGCGGGAAGGCGGCGCATACCCGGCGCCTTCGTATTGATAGTCGCGCCTTGGAAAAAGAGCGCCGCAATTTCCTGTTCCGCTTGGCGGATACCGGCGGGCATAAAACCGGTAGTATGCACATATTCGGTGAGGAACGCTGTCAGCAGCAGTTCGGCGCAATACCGCCTGCCCCAGCTCTTAACTTGCGGAAAAAATGCTTCGGTAATAAAGGAAGCGCAGCGGTCGATTGCAGCGGAAACAGCCTGCGCCGAAGTCAGCGGCTTCCAAAATATCGCCAGTTTCCGCGTTACCGGATCGAGGTATACCGCCGGCAGCAGTGCGGATTCGGCGATGAGCCGCTCTCCGAGTGTCAGTACCGTATATGCCGCCTTCATACCGTCAGGAGAATCCGTAAGGGGCGTAACGCCGCGCAGGAGGTGAAGCGCTTGCACGAGCGTCAGCGCAGCTTCCGTACCGTTCGGAAGCCGCACACGGAGCTGCAACGCTGCTTCTTTCTGCAAGGGGAAAGCCGGA
>CAUPUT010000293.1:0-2532 GCA_963514615.1 uncultured Treponema sp. | reverse complement strand
AAACATAGACGCCGTTTTCTTTTTCCCATGCGAGCTTGATTGCCGCGTTAAAGTTTCGCCGCGCTTCCTCCGATTCCGAAGGGGCGGTACCGGAGGCCGTCAATACGATGGAAACCGGGGTATCGGCAAATAACCAGTATATCAGCGGCGCAGTATAAACAAGCGTGTCGGTTCCGTGTGTTATCACAATACCGTTGGCCGTACCCGAAGCGATTTTTTCGCAGATTGCGTGGATAAGCCGCGCCCAATCCGCAGGCTCCAGCTCTTCGCTGAAAAGCCCGTCGGAAATACTCGGCTCGATGCGGATATGCCGTTTGGCAATATCGGTATCCAATAGCTCGGACAGAATTTTGGTACTTCCCGCTTTCACCTGTCCGTTTTGTATGGTAGCCGAAATTGCGCCGCCCATCGAAAGCACATAGATAATGCGGATATTCAATTCTTCTTTAATGAGTTGCTTTACCAACTGCTGGTCGGCAAATCCTTTTGTCCGCTTCATCACCTGCCCGCACAAGATTTCGAGGTATTTCATCGAACCGGTTTTGAGCAATTCCGCCTCTTTCGGATGTTTGGCAATCAGTTCTTGAACGAGTGTCCGCAGTGTTGTTTCGTCGGATATTTTTATCCATTCATCTTGAGCAAGCAGGGCTGCGGGGTCAGCGCCGTCGATGATAATCTTTTGCAGCAGGGTGCGGGCAATCGGATGGTTAATTGTTCCTTCCTGCGCAAGCCGCAAAATACGAGCAACGTATTCAGGCTGCAAAACAAAGGCGTCGATTGTTTTACCGGCGCGCTTCAGCAGCGGAAGAATATCTTCCAGAATCCCGTTTGCGGTGATTTTCGGCTCAATTCCGAATTGCAGCACCGCTTCAAAAAAATCCGCAAGCCGCGCCTCGGTACACAGTGCCCGTGCAATTGGAATGGATAGACCGAAGGATTGAATATAGCGCAGCTTTCGCGATTGTTGATTTTCCGGAGCAGTTTGCAATACTTCTTGTAACAGCGTATCCGGCGCGGTGTAAAAGTGCAGCTCTTTTGCCGGTCTCGTTTTAACGTAATCGATAAAATCCCGCGTTTTATACGGTTCGGTACGCTCCATGCGGGCATTCCACAACCGGCTTTCCGAAATCGGCTCCTTCCCCTGTTTGAGCATATCTTCCTGCCGCCGTAAATCTTCGTTTACCGCCTTCCGTACAAAGTTAAAAGAGTTAAGGTTTCGCAGCTTTACATAGTGCTGCGGCGGATTGGGAAATTCGGTAGAAGCAACGTAGGCATTGCAGCGGATTTTATGACTGCTGTCGGAATCGGTGAGGAGTCCGATGTATCGCAGCCGGTTGTTCAGTTCGGTTAAAAACATCTCCGCTTCTTCGCCCAGTTCAAGATTGTTACCGGTGCGTATCCTGATGCTCGGCATTCCCGCAGAGCTGTAATCCATAAAAGCCTTGCCGTCGGCGTGCATAAGGCGTCCCGCATCTTCTTCGATGCGTATTTCCAAAATATCAATTTGCTTTTTGTGTTTGTGAAATTCGATATCGAGCACGCCTTTTTCCGCAATTTTTACCGAAGCGCCGCAGAGCTGATATTCGGGCGGAAGGGCGGGCATACCCGAAGGGTATTCATATTGAGCTTTTTGGATAAGCGTACAGCCGAGGCTTTGAGCGAGCCGGTACGCATCGCGGGCAATATGTTCTGTTAAAAGCAGCGGATATCCCGGTGTGCGTGTACAAATAGGACAACTTCCGGCTGCGGAGCCTGCTTTGCAGGAACAAAACGCTTTCTCATCCGATAACATTAAAACACGGATTTCAAGAAAAACAAACGATTGGTACAAGCGTTCCTCCTGCAACACAGAAATGATATCAGCGCATCTCTAAAAAAATCAATAGGTTTTAGAGATTCTTATTAGAATATACAAAAAACAGAAAAAATTATACAACTATGCGTAAAAATATGATATACTATATACGCGAAAGATTCGCTGAATTATTTTATCGGCGGATTGTTGAGGAGCAAAGGTGAACAAACGCGATTTTCCAAAAGTTCATTTTTATGATCAGGATTTTGTTGATATTTATGATAGAACGTGGTCGTTTATTCAGGATTTTTTATTCAATATAAAAAACGAAAAAGGAACAACTGAAAGTTTTTTTCTGTATCCCGATAACAACGGATGGTTTTTAAATCAGTATGAAACCATCTTTTCATCGTTCTTTTTTGTCTATTCAAACCGAAACTATAGTGCAAATCAGGGATTGGATTTTTTCTATGCACATCAGGAAGAATCGGGGGCGATTCGATCTCAGTATAATGTAGAAACCGGTGAGCCGGTGTTTTCGAGCGATAATCCCGAAGGTGTCGGTATGCCACTTTTTGCATGGGCGGAATATAATATGTTCCACAAGACGGCGAATAAAAAACGGGTGAAGGATGTCATGCCGGTACTAACTCGCTATATGAAGTGGCTGGATACTTCGTTCAAACAACCGAACGGATTGTATACCGTCCCGCTCGCAGCCGTAGAAATGTACAATA
>CAUPUT010000292.1:0-2533 GCA_963514615.1 uncultured Treponema sp. | reverse complement strand
CCGCCATCATACTGTCCATCTCGCTTTTGTCTTTCAGCGCTTCAATTTCGTCCGCGCTGAGTTTTTCGGTAGAAAAAGCGCTGCTAAGCAGCGTTGCCAAAAGCTTCGACTTCCCCCACAAGTTATTCTTTGCCCATGCCCGTTTGAGCGTGATGTGAATCGGTCGGTCTACAAGCTCCGTTTTAATCGAAAGTTCTTTTGCGACGGTAATGGCGGCTTTCATTTCATCCCCCGGCTTAACTCCGACATCGGCGCCGATCCGTTTCTGAAAAGCGGCAAGTACGAGATTAGCAAGCAACAAAAAGCCTTTTCCGCTTTTCAACACCTCGATAATATCGAGTTCTTGCCAGCGCTTTTCATCGGTAAGTGCTTTGTACCGTTGTTCATCCAACTCTACACAAACACAGTCGGGTTGTTCATCGTGAATACACCGTTCAACATCACTGACACTTTCCTTTGAAATATGCGCCGTTCCAAGTAAGATAATTTCTTTATCATGTAAAGCAATGCGTTTTAATGTTTGATTCATGAGTTTATCCTATTTTTTCGCAGGGGTATCAGTATTCGCAGCGAGTTCACTTATTGCAAGCCGGTACTCAAAAAAAGAGGGTGTTGGTGTAGCCTTAATTTCAAGCAGAAACTTTTCGGCAAGGTGCCCTTTTCCTGCAAGCCGATAGAATTCGGCTAAATAGAAGAACTTGCGTAACCGTTCCGTTTCGTCCTTTTCTTTTGTAATGCGATTATTGACATCGCTATCACCTGCAAAGTCGACAAAAAGACGACAAAGATAGTAATCGGTTTCACGTTCTGTGCGGTCTATCGTTTTAAGATATTTTGACATAAAGTCTTTTGCTTCCGCTTTTTTATTCAGTTTATAGCTGCATACTGTTGAGGATAACGCATAATAGATGTTCGTAGGAGCATAGCGCAGGGCATTCACAAAGGCAACTCGAGCGCCTTCCCAATCTTTTTTTTCAAACAATAAAAGCCCAAGTCCTTCATACGCATAATAATATTGAGGGTAGAGTTCCGTTACTTTTTTGTAGTGCTTTATCGCGTCTTCTTTGTTGCCAAGATCATCATTCAACCCTGCGAGGTAAATATGAACAAAATAGGAATCGGGAACAAGTTCGATTGCACGGTTAAAAGCCGCACGAGATTCTTCTCTCCTTCCTATTTGCAGATTATAAGAGCCGAGATCTGTCCAATGCGAAGCGGCATCGGGTTCCAACTCGGTTGCTTTTTTTATATCCGCAATAGCTTCCGCCATACGGTTTGTCTCCGATTTTATCCGTGCTAATTCGGCGATTGCAAGGCTGTTCTTCGGCTGGTACTTCAAGACTGTTGTGTAGCATTGCTCTGCCTCCGGCATCTTGTTATCCAAATAATAAACCTTTCCGCACCAAATGAGCGCTTGAATATCATTCGGATGTTTTTTTAAGATTTTACTGAATATTTTTCCCGCCTCTTTATAGTTTCCTTGGTCGTATAAATCGATGCCCTCTTCTTGTAATGCCTGTACATTATCAGGATCGAGTTTTAATATCTTTTTTAAATACGTTCTCCGCATTTTTTTGTCGTTTTTTGCTTGAGCAATCATTGTCATAGTATATAGTACATTGAGGTCGTTGGGATATTGCTTTTCCAAAGCTTTTGCCGTTGCTTCTGCGTCCTTTATCCGGCCGGTTGAAACGAGTACTGCTGCCTTTAAATTTCTTATGGAAAGAGAATCCCTATCTTCTTCGGGCAGCGTGTCAAAAAGCGCGACAGCTTCATCCCATTTTTGCTCGCTTAACAATGCACTTAATTGTTGTCCAAATATGACTCGCGGAGAACTTTCTTTAGTCGACTTCGCGGTATCGGCATTCGTTGCTTGTTTTTTACTTTCTTGCCGATCCGGCTGTGTATGAGGTTTTGCTCCCAGTGCACTTAGACAGGAAAGTGTACTGATTATAAAGTATATACATACAGTCTTTTTTAAAATACTTTTACATAAATTCTTCATGAAAACTCCTACGGGAACGGTGATTGCACATGAGTCTAAGAGCGCCCTCTAAAAACTGCAACTTATAGAGGTTTGCCGTTTAAAATATATTTTACCAGTCTATCTAAGTTTTTCAATCTGGTCTAGCGGTTGCGTTGAGCAACGCAAGTTTATGCTCCCTTTACCGTTCCGCAAGTTCCGGTTTTTTGAATAAGGAGATAGCCCAAAATGACAAGAAGAACCGGAATGCTTCCCGATGAATTAAGCCGATATCAAGGGCGACGGCGACCAGAAGAGCCGACCGTATGCCCAATTTGTTTTTGCCGAATCCGATTAGCCAACGTACAAAGGCTTCGTCGTATTGGTAGTCTTGAATAAAATCGATGACAGTCTTTTTCAGCACGGGATCGCTCGTTTTTTTTGTTTCAAAAATTTCATCGAGTATATCGATGAAAAGAATAGACGGCGATTGTTTTTCGTTCCGGTATTTTTCAAACATATAATAAAAGTCGTTTTGGATGCCCATTAACGATGCCAGTGCAAGCAGCG
>CAUPUT010000291.1:0-2533 GCA_963514615.1 uncultured Treponema sp. | reverse complement strand
AATATCTATGAACTTTCGATAGACGGTTATGTATGGAAAGACTTGATATGCGAAAGAACGGAAACCGTTCTTTCATTTCATGCTCAAGATGATGCCGCCTGTTTTGTTACGCTGTTATGTACTGCTGATGAGCGGCTGTTTATCAAAGCTGCCGGTTTTACCATCCGTTTAAAAGGAATTACGGACGGTGCATACGATACGCTTGTGCAGGTTTCCGAAGGGGAATATGAACATCAGCTGTATGATAAACAATTAAAAATATGCATGTCGGTTTTGGAAGGGCGCTGCACGGCAACATCAAAGTGGACGGTACGAGGAAGCGCCTGTCCTGTACTTACGGTTAATGCCGATGGGAAAGCTGCCTGCGCCGTACTTAGAAGCACAACCGTTTCTTTTCGTCCTGATGTGTGCACAAGGGACGACTTTGATAAAGCGGAGCAACAGCTTGCAGCCGAGTATGATGAATGGAAACGCCGCTTTCCCTGCTTCATCGAGGCGTATCAAGAAAGCCATTCGCTTGCTCGCTATATTGTATGGAATAATACCGTCCACGCGCAAGGAGCATTAACCTGCGATGCCGTGTATATGTCTAAAAACACCATGTTTAATATTTGGAGCTGGGACAATTGCTTTACGGCGCTTGCACTGGGCGGCGCGTATCCGAAGGAAGCCTACGGACAGCTGAAAATATTTTTTGACACGCAGGATGCTTTCGGTGCCTATCCCGACTATGTCAATAATACCTTTGCATCATTTAACTGCTTAAAACCGCCTATTCATGCGTGGGCATATAATAAATTACTGGAAGCTGATCCGCTTTTTTCCCGGCAGGAATACTTTTTACCGGCATATAAAAGTTTTTGCCGCGCCGCTCTTTATTGGCTTGACCGCCGCCGTCCGAACGGAAGCACTTTTCCGTTGTACTACCACGGTAACGATTCAGGCTGGGATAATGCTTCCGTTTTCCATGAAGGCGTTCCGGTGGAATCTCCCGATTTAAGTGCCTTCCTCATTCAAAAAATGGATATCTTATCCTCCTTTGCGCACAGGCTTGGCAATGATACGGAGGCTGCACAGTGGAAGCGGCGGGCGGATGAACTCTTTGGCAGCTTTATGGATAGGTTTTATGAGGATGGCGCTTTTCATGCATGGAATACCGGCACGGGCAGTAGAATTAGAACGGGGCACTCGCTGCTGATGTATCTGCCATTGGTTATTGCCTACCGCATGGATAAACGGATTGCCGATGCATTAGTGCGTGATTTGGAACAAAACTTTGAAGCTCCGTTCGGACTCACTACCGAGCAAAAAGACAGTCCGCTATATAAGAAAGGCGGCTATTGGCTCGGTCCCCTGTGGGCGCCTGTAACCTATTTGTTTATCGATGCACTAAGAGCGAACGGATATCCCGATTTCGCAAAACGTTTGGCGTACCGTTTTTTTGAGGTAACAAAAATCGGTTTAATGGCAGAAAATTACGATGCGTTTACGGGCTGCGGGTACGACGATCAGGCCTTCACATGGCCCGCCTGCATATTTTTGCAACTCGAAAAAGAATTCACATAAGAGAACAGGACAACCGCAATCGAAATATTGCAAGCGGTTGTATTCCTTCTGCGTGAAATTTTGAAACAAATTTCACGCAGTTTATTTTACAAGAAGAGCAATCGCATCAGGCGAATAGATCAAAGTCGCAGAATCATATGGGCTGGACGACCATTTGAGCCGTGCAGCGGCGAAACTCTGGTCGAATAGCCCATATGATTCTGCGGGAATATCCCCAAAAGTGCATGATGCGATTGCTCTGAAGAAGGAAGTAGATGGAACGGCAAAAAAAACGATGGGAAGATGAAACGCTTTTACACATTGGACGGAGGGAAGCGCAGCCGCGCCTTATGCGCAGCGGTATGCATCCTACCGATTTATCGCTGAATGGTATATGGGACTTTTTATACCTGCGTGCACCGGAATTTTCACCTGAAGGTTTTTTTGAAAAAAACTTTACGACAAAGAAATGGAATACGATACCGGTGCCTTCATGCTGGCAGATGCAGGGATACGGGCAGATGCATTACACGGATGTGTGGTATCTGTTTCCTGTCAATCCTCCGTTTGTGCCGAGTGAAAACCCAACCGGAATATATCGCCGTTCTTTCACGGTGCCTGATACGTGGCAAGACGGTAAAACAATACTACGGTTTGACGGTGTCGGCAGCGCATTCGATGTATGGATAAACGGCATTCATTGCGGATATAGCAAAGTAAGCAGGCTTGCTTCCGAATTCGATATTTCACATTGCGTGGTTATAGGTGAAAATCAAATCACAGTACGAGTTTACCAATGGTCTGACGGTTCGTATTTGGAACGGCAGGATATGTGGGTATTCAGCGGGATACTTCGCGATGTAACGGTGTATCACGAGAGTACATGTTCAATTTCTACTTGCTTTGTTTGCGGCGATTTAAAAAACGGATACAAGGACGGTGTGTTATATGCCGATGTTCTGCTGAGTGCAGAAGCCGAAGGTGCAGA
>CAUPUT010000290.1:0-2558 GCA_963514615.1 uncultured Treponema sp. | reverse complement strand
TCATGGAAGACATATTGCACACGATTGAATTGGAAAAAGCATATAATCCTAAGGATTTCGAAGATGGAATCTATGCGGATTGGGAGAAGCAAGGCCGCTTTAAGCCGGTTAAAAAGGCTGACAGTGCCGATAGATATGTCGTCGCCATTCCTCCTCCCAATGTAACCGGTGTTCTCCACATGGGACACGGTTTAAACAATGTGCTGCAGGATGTCGTTGTCCGCTATCACCGTATGAAAGGCGATGAAACGCTCTGGATACCCGGTACCGACCATGCCGGTATCGCAACGCAAAATGTGGTTGAACGCCAGCTGAAAGCGGAAGGCAAAACACGGCATGATCTCGGGCGGGAAGCCTTTCTTAAACGCACGTGGGAGGTCAAAGAAAAACACCACTCGATTATCACCAACCAGCTGCGTAAAATCGGCGCTTCCGTCGATTGGTCTCGGGAACGGTTTACGATGGACGAAGGACTTTCTCATGCCGTCCGCACCGTATTCGTTACCCTCTATGAACGCGGGCTTATCTACCGCGGCAACTATCTGGTTAACTGGTGTCCTTCCTGCGGTACTGCGCTTGCCGATGATGAGGTCGACCATGAGGAGACCAAAGGGGGAATGTATCACATTTTATACCCCCTCGCCGATGAAAACGGCGCGCCTTCCGCGTCGGAATATATCGAAATAGCGACAACCCGTCCCGAAACGCTTTTGGGCGATACCGCGGTTGCCGTACACCCCGATGATCCCCGCTATACTCATTTGGTAGGGAAGAAACTCGTGCTTCCGCTGACCGGCCGCTGTATCCCGATTGTTGCAGACAATTACGTCGATAAGGAATTCGGGACGGGTGCCGTAAAAATAACCCCTGCCCACGACCCCAACGACTGGGAAGTCGGCAAGCGGCATAATCTTGAAGTTATCAATATATTAAACCCCGACGGTACGCTCAATGCGGCGGTACCCGAAAAATACCGCGGCATGACGGTGAAAGCCGCCCGTGAAGCGGTTATCGCCGATTTGGAGGCGATGGGCTTATTTAAAGAGAAAGAAAACATTAAACATGCCGTAGGGCACTGCTACCGCTGTCACAGTGTCGTAGAGCCGTATCTTTCGGAGCAATGGTTTGTCAAAATGAAGCCGCTTGCAGATAAAGCGCTTGCCGCGTGGAAAAAAGGCGAACTCGTGTTCTATCCGCAAAAATGGGAGAATACGTACAGTCATTGGATGGAAAACATTCGCGATTGGTGTATTTCGCGGCAGCTGTGGTGGGGGCATCGAATTCCGGTGTGGTATTGCCAAGACTGCGGTAAGATGACTGTTTCGGTAAAAGATGTAACCGAATGTCCCCACTGTAAGAGCGCCGCCCTCAAGCAGGATAGCGATGTGCTCGACACGTGGTTTTCAAGCTGGTTGTGGCCGTTCTCGACGCTCGGCTGGCCTGAAAAAACCGAGGATTTGCAGCGCTATTACCCGACCTCCGCCGTCATCACCGCGCATGATATTATCTTCTTCTGGGTTGCCCGTATGATTATGGCGGCGCTTGAGTTTACCGGCACCGTTCCATTCCGAGATGTTTATCTGCATGACTTAGTGCGCGATAAACAAGGACGCAAGATGTCCAAATCGCTTGGTAACGGTATCGATCCGTTGAATATTATCGACGAGTACGGAGCCGATGCTCTTAAATTTACGCTCACCTTTATGTGCACGCAGGGGCAGGATATTCTTATCGATAACGAATCCTTTAAACTCGGCTCCCGCTTTGCCAATAAAATCTGGAATGCTTCGCGCTATATCTTAGGAAATCTCGAAGGGCGGCGCATTGTTCCCGTTTCCGCCTCTGAATTAACCGAGCTTGACCGGTGGATTTACCATACCCTCAACGAAACGGTTAAAAATGTGCGGGCAGCCTTTGAAGGGTACCGCTATAACGAGGTAGGGCACGGTATTTATGAATTCTTCTGGAATAACTTTTGCGACTGGTATGTCGAGGGGACAAAACTTTCTTATAAGAGCGGAGATGATGCGGAAAAAGACCGGATAACCTCGGTACTGCTTGCCGTTTTGGAAGAATCGCTCCGGTTGCTGCATCCTGTGCTGCCCTTCGTTACCGAAGAAATTTACCGCAAACTCCCCGAACACTGCGCCGCCGGAGCTTCACACCGTGCAGAGGCGCTGATAACCGCCGATTATCCCATCTATTGCGAAGAGCGTATCGATACGGCCGCTGCGGCGCGCTTTACTGCGCTGCAAAATATCGTGCGGCTTATTCGTGCGCTCAGAGCGGAATGCGGTATCGATCCTCAGCTCAAGCTGCATATTGCGCTCTATATCGAAGCAGGTTCTCCCGCAGCCGCCGCGTTTGAGAATATCGATTTAATTAAGCTATTGGCGGGACTCGCGGATATTGCCTTTATCGAAACGCCTGCCGATAAACCTGCAAATTCCATCGGGACGGTAGGTTCAGGATTTGAAGCCTTTATCATTACCGGAACCGAGGTAGACCGCAGTCAATTGGCTGCACGCTTTACAAAAGAACTCGAAAAAGAAAAACAG
>CAUPUT010000289.1:0-2574 GCA_963514615.1 uncultured Treponema sp. | reverse complement strand
CGGCAGTAAAGAATGAAAAAGAAAGCACTGTAAAGAAGATGGTTAACAGAACAGCGTTAAAGATAATAACAAGCACTTTTAATTTCATTCAAAATCTCCTATAATCTATATAACTATATAAATGATGTGAGCATTCCGTTCACATGTTCAGTGTACTACAGGAGCGTATTTAAGTGAATACATTGAAACTTTTAGAGCTAAAAACCCCCGTATATTTTACGGAGGATGTGTACATTGATAAAAAGTTTTTGTTGTTTACGCGGGAAAGTTGCTTTACGGAGGAATTGAAAAGGTTGCTTTCCGAATGGCAGTTTACCCTTCTCTATACAAAAGGGATTGTAACTGACTCGGATTCGCAAAAAAAAGAAGATAAGGGCGCCGAAAAAGCAGATACGGACGATGATTTTAAAACCTCACCCGAACAAAAGCTTTCGGGGGAACTGGTAGAAAAGGCCTATCAAAAATTTTATGCTTTTACTACCGAAGTATATGAATCTTACCGTAACAGTCAATCGCTTAATACCGAAAAGATACTTGCCGAAATGAAAAAACTATGTACCTTTGTGCAAGAAAACCGGCAAGCGGTGCTTATTTTACAATCTATTATGCCGTATAATGTGGAGCATTTTCTTGTTACCCATGCGCTTCGTTCGGCTGTTTTTGCTGTTGTCATCGGAATGGAGCTTAAAATGCAAAATCATCAGCTGGTTGAATTGGCAACGGCTGCACTGATGCATGAGATAGGTCTTATCCATATTAGCGAAGACATTTATTCCAGAGATAGTGAACTGTCTGATGAGGAAAAAAAGTATCTCCATGTACATCCGGTACTTTCCTGCAAAATATTAAAAAAGGCTAAGTTTCCACTGCCGATTTGTCTTGGAACGCTCGACCACCACGAACGGGAAAACGGTACCGGTTATCCTCAAAAACTGACCGGTGAAAAGATATCCCTTTACGGAAAGATTATCGCGGTTGTCTGTTCTTATGAAATGATAACCGGCGAACGTAAATATAAAAAAGCCGAAGATCCTGCAACAGGGTTGTTGAATGTTTTGCGGCGAGAGTCCTCACAATATGATGAGGAAGTTTTGAAAGCGCTTTTGAACGCGCTGTCGTTTTTCCCTATCGGCAGTTTTGTTTATCTTTCGAATAATACCGTTGGACAGGTTATCGACAATAATTCGGAGGATCCCCGTTTTCCCATCGTACGTATTATCGATAAATCTGCAAAAGCAGCTTTTTCTGAAGCAATTCGCACCTCAATGGAAGGCATCCGTATCATGCGCCCTGCGCGAAGGGAAGAATGGATCGCCGCTCTCGGCAAAGGAAAAAAGGAAAAATAACCGAAAACCTCTAAAAACTATACCTGAGTTTTTAGAGGTGCCCAACTACCGTAGGCGCACAATCGTCTTACCGGTGCCGCCGTGTTCGGGGCGGGCAAAGAAAAATTCTGCGATGTACGGAGCGGCGGCAAGTTTTTCGTGTACCATTGTTTGCAGTACACCGTTCCCTTTCCCGTGTACAATCGAAAATTCCTGCATATTATGCATTAAAGCGAGATCAAGCTGCTTCTGCAGGCACTTTTCCGCTTCCTCAAGCCTCATGCCCAAGAGGCGCAGCTCAAGTTCCGGGCGGCTTTCCTTATGCAGCTCCGCCTCTACCACAACTTGCGGTGTACGTAAGGAGGCAGTGCCGGACAAGTTGAGCGGTTCGAGTTTATCGGCGGGGAATGTCATCTTCACGGTATCGACCGCCACCAGCCAGTTCTTTTTTTCCTTTCGTATAATGACGCCGCGCCGATGCAGGTGGGGGATAAGCACCTCCATGCCTTCGGTTAGTATTTCGCTTACCGAAGCGCCGGTTGCAGACATACCGTTTGCCGGTTTTCCGTGTACTTGATACTGCTCACGATTTCGAAGCGCCTGCTGTAGGGCGGAAAGTTCCTCTTGTTCATTGCGGATATCCAGTTGCTCTTCCGCAAGCGTTTGTCCGAAATCGGCAAAGAACTGCTTAAGCTTACTCGTTTTTTCGTGCGTCAGCTCCCCTTCCTGAATTGTCCGCACAAGGTTTTCTATTTCATTACGTTTTTGCTCAAATAGATCATTCAAGCGTTTATATCCCTGCGAGCGGAGAACCTGCTCCTTTTGACGGAGCTTGAGCGCGTTTAAATCGAAGCGGCGCTGTTTTTCTCTTAGGACTTTTTCCGTCTCGTCTTTTTCCCGCTCAAAGACGGCGAGCTGCTCATGCTTTTCCATCAGTCCCTGGATAAGGGCTGCGGCATCGGCGGAACTGTCCGCCATATACGCACGAGCGGCGCGGATAACGTCGGGGCTTAATCCGTTTTTTTCTGCGATATCGACGGCGCGGCTTTCACCGGGGATGCCCATCAGTATCCGGTATGAAGGGCGCAACGTCGCCTCGTCAAAGGATACGGAAGCATTCACGCAGCCGCTTTTCCGGTACGCATAGTTTTTCAACACACCGTGATGGCTCGTTACGCAAACTCTCGAGCGGCGGGCAAACAGCTCATCCAAAATCGCCATGGCGAGCGCACCGCCCTCTTGAGGGTCG
>CAUPUT010000288.1:0-2592 GCA_963514615.1 uncultured Treponema sp. | reverse complement strand
GGTTCAAATTCTTCCCTCGTTTTAGAACGGGAGCTGCCCTGCGGTATTGCCGCCTTATCGTTGACGATGTATTTTATTTCTTCCCTCGTAATACCGAGGAAAAAAGCGTGCTCCGTCTCCTGCTTAAAAAGTTCGTTTTCTACAAGGAACAGATACATCGGCATTTGAAAGTCCCGCATGGCTTCCGGTTGATAATCCGAAGCCGCCGGAATGCTGCCGCTTTTGTAATCAAGAATGACAGCGCGGCCTTCGGCTTCCTGATAGGCAATGCGGTCTACGAGCCCGTGATAGAGGATGTCTCCACTTCGATGCTGCAGCTCGCCTTCCATTAAATACGGCGCATAGCCGTCCAGTTTTTCCGCGTCAAACGTAAGCACAAAGTCAACGCTTTTTAAACTGCGCTTTTTAATCGATTCGATAAAAGGCGCGGCAAGCGGCCCTCGGAAATCGGTTTGGCTGTGAACGGTCTCATTGAATATCGATTCAGCCCACTCCTTATAATCGGCGAGATGCGCAGAGATAAACACCCTATCGTTTTCCCGTATACGCTGATAGAGCTGCTCCAAAATACGATGACAAATGATACCGATATAGCGAGGATTGAAAAGTTCCGCATCAGTGTCTTCTTCGTCGATGGAAAGCGCCGACGACAAAAACCATTGAGCCGGACAGCCGGAAAAAAGATGTAAGCCGCTTTGACTGATGCGGAACGCCCCGTCCGTATAATGTCCGGCCTTGAGCTTTTCAGAAAGTACCGGCAGGCTGCCGTTAAAAGGTTCGATTAAAAAGGAAAACCCGCGCTCTTGTTTAATACCGGCGAATTGTTCAAATCCTGCTTTTTGTACGGAATACAGCGCTTCGGGCGCAGGTTCTTCCCGTTTAAAGAAGCGATATTCCTGCAAAAGAGAGTCGCTGTCATTCAGGTCGGGGCGGGGAGCAAAGGCGGTAAAAATACCATTGCTGACGGTAAAGCCCGAAAAGGTTTGTTCGGAAACGGAAAAGCGCACCGTGCCGTATGTTGCATACACCGCAAAAAAGGCCTGCGTTGCATCTTTTTCGATAACGCCGAGTTCTTCCCGTTTGTCTTTCCGTAAAAAGGGAAGTTTTTGATAGATCACCCTGCTTGCTTTTTGATTGCAGTTGAGGACAAAGTGATGCGCAAAGGGTGTAGCTGCCGCGACCCTAAATGGAAAGATACTGACCGCTCTTCCGGTATTTTGCGGTACATAGATTTCGCGGGAAAGTTGAGCGGTAAAAAAGCGATAGGGTTGTGCAGGCAGACAGTCGGCAAAATCCTCTTCAAGCTGTACCAATTCCTGCATCAGTGTGATACAACGGCCGATGACGGCATTGTCTTCGGCTGAGAAGCTGTCGGAATTCAGATACTGCGCTCGAAAGAGGATGTACTGCCGCCTCATTTCGGAAAAGCTTTGAGCCTGCACGAACCGCTCCGCAGCTTTCATAAAGGGAAGGAGCCATTCCTTTGCCTGCTCTTTTTCGGCTTGCTCTTCCTCAGCACTGCTATGAGGATTATACGGGATAGGGAGTTTAAACGCCTCCTTCCAGACGTTTTTATAGTGTCCTTCATCCTTCCACGAAACGAGACAGTTGTTTTTTATGCCGAAATTAATGAGCGCCTGTATCTGTGCGGGATGCTTCCACGGAATATGAGGATTGAGCAGCAGCGGTTTAAGGCTTTCAAACGAGTAATGTTCCTGTACGCACTGTTCAAGCAGCGGAAAGAGCTGCCCCGCCTGCTGTTCGCCGAGTTTAAAGCCGAGCCGAAATTCGGCAGGGATATTCCGTAATGCAAACTCCCGCTTGAGATACGGTACGGTATCTTCAATACCGGCAATACTGAGCGCAATATCATCGGCGGGAACTCCGTTTGTCAAAAGCTGCTCAACAGCGAGCGCGGTTGACCGGATTTCTTCCCGCATGGTGCCGAATTGGATAAGCGGCGTTGTTTCCGCTTTAAAGGCAGGGGCTGAGAGTATCGACAGTTCCGGCCGTTCTTCCAATAAACCGCGGTATTCGTCAAAATCTTCCATTAATTCGGGATAGAGTAAAATGTACTGTTGTGTATGCGGGATAAATTCCGCCCCTGCCCAAGAAGGTTCAAAGAGGCGGTGCGCGTCCAAAAATTCCGTATATGCTTTTTTCAAAATCCGTAAATCGGAGAACTCGGCGTCTTTATCGACTTTATGCTGCACCGCGCGTTTTTCCCAGTGATCCAACTGCGGCAAAATACCGGCAATCCATTGCGCAAATATGGCGCCGTCGGCTGCGTAGTCCGCCGGGATGATGTTCTGTAGAAAGGGTTTTTCCGCCGCAGCATTGTCGGCTGCAATATGATGCGCAAAGAGCAAGCGGATAATCTGAGATGCCGGGTTTTTATTTTCCGCTTGAGCGATACAGCACTCCGCCTTAAAGGTATCCCATGCGATAAACAGTTCGGCAGGAACCGCTGCAAGGCCGGTCAACGCAAGCGCACGATGCATCCAAAGCCGAGCTGCAATCCGTGACGGAAACACAAAACACGTGCGGGCGTCCGTACCGTAGCGGCGGATACAGTCTTCTATAGTGGAACAG
>CAUPUT010000287.1:0-2593 GCA_963514615.1 uncultured Treponema sp. | reverse complement strand
TGATCGATGAACGTCCGCAGGAACAGGCGCCGAAGCTTTCCGCCGATGCGCTGCTCGCCGCGCTTGCTTCCCGTGAAAAAGCCTTTGTCGTTGTCCTTGATTCAATTACCGACCCTCATAATACCGGCGCCATTATTCGCAGCGCCGATCAATTCGCTGTTGACGCCGTTGTGCTGCCCGAACGGAGATCCGCCGGAGACTTTCAGACCGTCAGTAAGATCAGCGCAGGGGCGGCGGCATGGGTGCCTCTTTTATACACGGCAAATTTGGTGCGGACGGTGGAAGAACTCAAACGCAACGGCTTTTGGGTATTCGGCGCCGACGCCCAAGGAGACCCGCTCCCGCACACCAAGTTCCCCGACAAAACAATACTGATTATGGGCAGCGAAGGTTCGGGCATCAGCCGCTTGTTAAAAGCCTCCTGCGATTCCTTTACAGCGATTCCCACCTCCGGTAAGCTCGACAGTCTGAATGTCTCGGTCGCCGCCGGTATCCTGATGTACGAGGTACGCCGACAGCAGAACGGGTAGGGGAGTGTTCTATTCCCGCCGGAGTTCGGTGAGTGCGGAGCAGAATAGCGTACCGGCCTGCGCTACGTTAAGGCTTTCGATAGCCCCGCTGCCGCTGATTTTAACCAGTACATCGCAGAGCTTTTTCGCTTCGGCGGAAATCCCATGCTCCTCGTTCCCGAGCACGACAACAGCCGCTTCATCCGGCTGTACCACCGACGGAATGTCTTTTAGGCTGCGGTATGCACGATGATCCGCCCCTATCCGTACCAAATATCCACTGCACATCTTTAAAAAATGCTCTGCGGAAGGAGTCGTATACAAGGTGATAAACTCCATGCCTCCTTGGGCAATCCGGTAGGCGCTCGGTGTTAGTTGTGCTTGTGCGTCATCTCCGCTTATCACGATATGTTCGATGCCGAAAAACGCCGCACTGCGGATAATTGCGCCGAGGTTGTTGGCGTTGCCGATTCGGTCACAGAGTAGCACTGCACTCTTTTCGGTCTCCCATCGTTTAATCCATTCCATCGTTACGGCAACGATGCGGGGTTCTTCAATCATAGCGACAACACCCTGATGGTGAACGGATCCGCACAGCTTTTCCAATTCCGCATCCGATTGCACGAGCCGGTAGAGCCGTTTCCGCTGCGCAAGGTATTTACAAAGGCTTCCGAATGTCTTTGCCCTGCTTCCGGCAAAAAAAAGCCGTGAAATTTTTTCGGGATGTTCGGCGGCGAGCGCTTTTACCGCTTCAAAACCGCATACCGCCAATTCTTTTTGATGTGATTCACTCATTATTGCAATTACAAAAGGGAAAATACAGGCAACCGCTTAAATAAAGAGGCGGTTGCCTGCAAGTATTGACATCCTGTCAGAAACGATGCCGATTTTTACTTTGAAGCTTTTTTACGAGTGAGCTTGCGCCCTTCGTTTTCCGCCTGTTCCAACTCTGCCTGCGCAATCGACAAGAGTGCGATAGGCACCGAATAAGACGAACAGGAAACATAATCCAAACCGGCCTTCATACAGAAGGGAATATTTTCGGGACGGGCACCCTGTTCGCCGCAAAGACCGAGTTTAATATCGGGTCGGGTAAGTTTACCTCGTTCAATCGCAATACTGATAAGCTCCCGTACACCATGATCTAAAATCGCAAAAGGATTGCCGTCAATCAAGTCGTACAGCGTATAATCCGGCATAAAGCTGTTAAAGTCATCGCGGGAAAGACCGAGCGTGGTTTGTGTAAGATCATTTGTGCCGAACGAGAAGAATTCCGCATAGCGGGCAATTTCTCCTGCCGAAAGCGCTGCGACCGGCAATTCGATCATCGTACCGATTTTAAAGTCTATCGGTTTTGCTTTAAGTTGTGCACGCATTTCTTGTTCGATCGCACGGATACCGAGGTAGGCATGCCCTTCGATTTTCTTTCCATAAGCAATTTGTTTGAGTTCGCGGAAATTCATGACAATCGGAACCATAATTTCGACATGTGTTTCGATACCTTCTTTTTGCAGCTTATAAGCAGCTTCAAAGATAGCACGTACCTGCATTGCATAAATTTCAGGATACGAAATTGCAATACGGCAGCCTCGATGTCCCAACATGGGGTTTACTTCCGCACGAAGTTCGATTTCTTCCGACAACGCTTTTTTAGTAACGGTCTTTTTAGTCTCTTTTTTAAGGTGTTCGATAAATTCGCTCAGCTCCGCATCATTATGCGGTAAAAATTCGTGTAACGGCGCATCTAAAAGTCTGATGGTAACTTCACGCCCTGCCATAGTTTTAAAGATACCGTAAAAGTCTTCCATTTGAACTTTTTGGAGTTTATTTAAAACTTTAATGCGTTCCTCTGTCGTTTCGGCAAGGATCATCTCTCTAAAGGTATTGATACGTTTTGCCTCAAAGAACATGTGTTCGGTGCGGCATAATCCGATACCTGCAGCACCGAAGCTGACCGCCAATGCAGCATCGCGGGGACTGTCGGCATTGGCACGTACATGGAAGTCTTGGATAAACGAGCGGGTAAGATCGATAAAGTCAAGCAAACCGGAGGTTTTGGGGTCGGGTTCAATCAGCTCCGCTGC
>CAUPUT010000286.1:0-2594 GCA_963514615.1 uncultured Treponema sp. | reverse complement strand
AAAATATGGAAACTCGAAGCCGTTATGCCCCGTCTCCGACAGGATTACAGCACATTGGCGGAGTACGTACTGCATTATTTAATTATCTTTTTTCCCGCGCAACCGGCGGAAAATTCATCTTGCGTATAGAAGACACCGATCAAACCCGCTATGCGGCTGAATATGAAACAAACCTTTACGATACCCTTGACTGGCTTGGGATGGACTGGGATGAAGGCGGCCCGCGCGGCGGTCCGTATGCACCCTATATTCAATCCCAGCGCTCCGAATTATACCGCGAGTATGCGGATAAGCTGGTAAAAAGCGGCCATGCCTATTATTGCTTTTGCGATGAAGAGCGACTCGAACGCATCAGAAAAATCCAGACTATGAATAAAATGCCTCCGGGATATGACCGGCACTGCCGTAATTTAACGCAGGAAGAAATCGATGCGAATATCGCAGCTGGGAAACCATACGTTATCCGCCTCAAGGTGCCGCTTGAGGGAACAACAGTATTCCATGATGTCCTTCTCGGTACAATAGAGTGGAAAAACGAAGATATTAACCCCGATCCCGTTTTGCTGAAAAGCGATGGATTCCCTACCTATCACTTAGCCAATATCGTTGATGATCATCTAATGAAGATTACGCATGTTATGCGCGCTCAGGAATGGATACCCTCTACTCCGATGCATGTGCTGATGTATCAAGCTTTCGGCTGGGAACATCCCGATTTTTGCCATTTGCCCATGGTGATGGGAAACGATGGACACAAACTTTCAAAACGGCACGGCGCGACCAGCTGTAATGAATTCCGCAACAACGGTTATTTAAAAGAAGCGATTATCAACTACGTTGCGATGCTCGGTTGCTCTTATGAAGAAGGACGAGATATGTTCTCTTTACAGGAACTGGGAGAACGTTTTAAGCCTGAACACATCAACAAAGCTCCGGCAATTTTCGACTATAAAAAGTTGGAATGGTTTAACGGACAGTATATGCGGCTTAAAACCGATGAAGAACTCTTTGAGTTGACATGGCCGTTCATTGCAAACTCCGGAATCTTCGGTGAGCAAGATCAAGCAGCCCGAGAGGCAGCGGGATTACGCTTTGCCGACCAGACTTTGCTCAAACCAACTGATGCGCAAAAGTCAATGTTGATGAAGGTGATGCCCTTGATTAAAGAACGGCTCCACTTTTTAACGGAAGCCCCGCAGATGGTTCGCTTCCTCTTTGAAGAACCGACTGTGCCGCCTGCAGAAGAGATTATCCCCAAGAAACTGGATGCGGAAAAAACGAAGGCCGTATTGGAAAAAGCAAAGACCGTACTGCCCTCGATCGCATCTCTTGACGAACACGCGGCAAGCGAGGTGTTCCGTGCAGAAGCGGAAGCAATGGGCGTTAAATTGGGCGACTTTATGATGCCGATGCGTATGGCTATTACGGGCAGCCGCATAAGTCCGCCGCTGGTCGGTTCGATACAGATATTAGGTATAGACCGCTCTATTGCCCGTATCGAAAAAACTTTGAAAGAACGGTTTAACTTCGGCTGCTGATATGGCGCAGCCTCGTTAACCGCGAGTTTCGGCGCTGCCGAAACATCGCTGATTGTACGCCGTTTCTCATTTCATTCCGAAACGGCGTACTAAAAGAGGAGTTTACAGTATGGAAGATCACGCAATTTCAATGGAAAAAATTGTCAGCCTGTGCAAGAGGCGCGGTTTTGTGTTTCAGTCTTCTGAAATTTACGGGGGGCAGAACGGGGCATGGGATTACGGTCCGCTCGGGATTGAATTAAAAAACAACATCGCCCGCGCATGGTGGAAGGAAATGACCCAGCTGCATAACTCAATTGTCGGTATTGATGCCTCAATTTTGATGCACCCTCGCGTGTGGGAAGCTTCCGGTCATGTGGAAAACTTTACCGATCCGCTGGTTGACTGTAAAAAATGTAAAACCCGCTTCCGTGCCGACCAGATTGATCAGAACAAGTTGGCAAAAAAGGAATGTCCCGACTGCGGCGGCGAGCTTACCGATGTACGGAAATTCAATTTGATGTTTAAAACCCATATTGGGCCGACGGACGATAACAGTAACCTCATCTACTTACGCCCCGAAACCGCACAGGGTATCTACGTGAACTATAAAAACGTTGCGCAGTCCAACCGCATGAAAATCCCTTTCGGTATTGCGCAAATCGGTAAGGCATTCCGGAACGAGATTGTAACCAAAAACTTTATATTCCGCACCTGCGAATTTGAACAGATGGAAATGCAGTTTTTTGTAAAGCCCGGTACCGACGACGAATGGTTCAACTACTGGCGTGAACAGCGGTGGGCATTCTACAAAAAGCACGGGGTTCGCATGGATAAACTACGCTGGCATCAGCATGGCTCGGATGAACTTGCTCACTATGCAAAAGACGCCTACGATATTGAATACGAATTCCCGATGGGCTTTAAAGAGCTTGAAGGCGTACACAACCGCACGAATTTTGACCTAACCCGCCATACCGAATATTCCGGTAAGGATATGCAGTATATCGATCAGGATAACGGCAACGAGCGGTATATTCCGTATATCATCGAAACCTCCGCCGGTTTAACCCGCAA
>CAUPUT010000285.1:0-2601 GCA_963514615.1 uncultured Treponema sp. | reverse complement strand
GCCTTTTTTATCGGGGTTGTGGTCGGGAGCATACCGTTTTTGTTCCGAAAGGCTCGTGCCGGTATTCCTGCTGCGGCAGTTGCAGGGGATGGTTCTATGGTATCCGGATGGCTGTATGGAACGTTGTTCTGCGGGGTTGCCGGTTTTGCGCTGATGCTGGGAATGTTTTTCTTACAGCGCCGCGGTGTACAGACTGCTGCCGTTGTTACCGCTTTTTCGCTACCGTTTGCGGCAAAATTAGCGGTAATGGGAGCTTTGGCTGCGGTTGCGATGTTGATTCCGGGTATTTCCGGCTCGTTTGTGTTGTTGATTTTCGGCGTGTATCCGACAGTACTGCAAGCGGTCTCGGACTTTAATATGCTATTGCTTATACCTATTGCGCTTGGCGTTGGAGCAGGGCTGATATTCGGAGCGCGGCTGATTGCCGTATTGTTAGAACGCTTTCCTGCGCCGATGTATGCTTTTATTCTCGGTTTGGTTGCGGGTTCGATACTCTATCTCTATTCGAGTACCAGCTGCCAGCCTTTTACGATGCGGGTTATTTCCGGAACAGTATTTCTTATCGGTTATGCAACCGTCTCATTCTTTTCTAGAAGAGGGGAATCAACGGAACGGAAAGAAAATGTCACCGAAAAGCAATAACCGTATATCTTTTTGAGTGGGAGGAATGTATGTTTGAATCTTTACAAGTAACGTCTGAATTAGTAGACAAGGTAATCAAGCCTTTTTCTGCGTTAGCAGAGCACGGTGTGTTGGTTAGTGCCGGACACGGAACGGAGCGCGGCGAGTGGAATACCATGACCGCATCGTGGGCATTGATGGGACATTTATGGAACCGACCGATGGCCGCTTTGTTTATCAGACCGCAGCGGCATACCGCGGTATTTGCCGAAGAAGAAGATTACTTGAGCGTGTCTTTTTTGGATACTGCCGATGAAAAAATGTGCGAAGCCCTTAAAATTTGCGGTACCGTGTCGGGCAGGGATGCAGATAAAGCTGTCAGCGCAGGACTTACACCGGTATTCCACGATAATACCGTTATCGGATTTGAGGAAGCCATACTCACCGTATCATGCCGGAAACTCTATCGAAGTCAGTTCGATATGGACTTGTTTTTAGACCCGCAGGTCATTATCGACTGTTATCCCAAGAAAGATTTTCACTACGTCTATTTCTGCGAAATCCGCGATGCCTACCTTCGCCATAAATAGAACACTGATATACAATAATAGGTAACCGTCTCAGAAGTTTGTTAAGAGGTTACCTTCCTAAAAATTGAACAACTGAACAAAGTGTTAACTTTGGAAGTTGTTCAATTCGTGCGCGACAGGCGCACACGTTAATCCGCGACGTTTGCACAAAGCAAACTCGCCGTGTTTTTAAGCGGTACCATTTGTACCGCTTAAAATAAATCTTCCTTTTGTGCGAAATTTTGAATAAAATTTCGCACAGTTTATTTAAAGAAGGGCAAACGCATCAGGCAGAGTAGATAAAAATCGCAGAAAAATTGAGACTGTGAGACCATTTGAACCATCTTCAACTGTTGTACATCCGTGTACAACAGTTGAAGGCGAGTTTTGTGTATGCACAAAACATCGCTGCTGTATGGAACCACTGCCATCCTTGGCAGTTCTGATTGAACTGGCTTAATTTGTTGCTAAAGCAACCGCCTGATGCGTTTGCCAGCACCCCATAAGAGGTTTCTATGAAAAAAATAACTGTATTAGTTTTAATGATAATGCTTGTGAGCACCGTGTTTGCACAGGACGCGGCGCAAACTGAAGCAGGCAGTCTTGAAGATGAGCTGTTCGGCGGCGATACTGAAGCGCTCGTAACACCGGAGCAGGCAAACGCCGAAACTCAAAAAAACGGTGTTTCCCTAACGGGCGATCTTAAAACCGCAACACTCGCACTTGAAAGCAATAAATTGCGTATCGGCGGTTCGTTAAATGCCGAATTAGGTCTTAAATATGTATGGGCTGATCCGTACACAAAAAAGAGCAATATAAAAGAGGCTTTTTTAAATCCGGAGGTGGCACAGCTGCGGCCGACAATCGGTGCAAATCTCTTTTTTGATGCGCGGCCGATACAAGACTTAAAGTTATACGGCAAGTTTATCTTTGAATTCCCGTTTGAAAAAAACTTGAACGGAAAGATTTCGATACCGAAATCTCTTGTCCTGCCCAACGGTGTCGATATACCGGTGAGCGTAAACGGTTCACCGAATTTTAAAATTTGGGAACTGTATACCGATTTTTCGGCAAAAGATATTGCGTTTTTCCGGTTCGGGAAACATACGGTTAAGTGGGGAACCGGCTATTTTTACAGCCCGGCTGATGTTATCAATATTTCGCGGATAGACCCTCAAAAACCGACGGCAGACCGTGAAGGGCCCGTTTCGCTGCGGACGCATATTGTTATTCCTAAGACGCAGTACAATATATGGTTGTATTTGCTGCCCGACACGAAAACGTTTAAGCCGCAATATACGGCGGGGGCTGCAAAGGCAGAGTTTGTGTTCGGCGACTGGGAGTTGGGTGTCGGCGGCTGGTATCGTTATGAAAAGGCGCCGCGGTTTATTACAACCCTCTCCGGCAGTAT
>CAUPUT010000284.1:0-2603 GCA_963514615.1 uncultured Treponema sp. | reverse complement strand
CGTTACCGCAGCATATTCGGCATCGACAATTACTTTATCGAGCTGCAAAAGCATGGTATCGCCGACGAGGAGAAGGTTGCGCCGATGCTGATTGAGATGGCACGCAAGATAGGCGTGCCGATGGTGGTAACGAACGATGCTCACTATGCAGAGCAAAAGGATGCGGTTGCGCAGGATATCCTTCTCTGTATCGGCACAAAAAAGAACCGCTCCGACACCAACCGCATGAAGTTTGAAACCGATCAATTCTATCTTAAATCGGCGGAGGAGATGGAACAGCTGTTCCCCGGTTATCCCGAAATGTTGTCCAACACCTGCCGCATCGCGGATCGCTGTAATTTTGAAATTCCGCAGCCGGGGCCGCTTCTCCCCGTGTATCAGATACCGGAAGATTTTGCAACAAAAGAAGAGTACATCACCCACCTCGTGCACGAGGGCTTAAAAAAACGCTACAATCCCGTTACCGAAGAGATGACCCAACGCGCCGACTATGAACTCGGTATTATCATGAAGATGGACTTTGTCGGGTACTTTCTTATCGTATGGGACTTTATCAACTGGGCGAAGGAGCACGGCATTCCGGTCGGGCCGGGACGCGGTTCCGGGGCGGGGTCCATTGTTGCCTACGCGATGCGGATCACCGACATTGACCCGCTCAAATACAAACTGCTATTTGAACGCTTCTTAAACCCCGAACGTATTTCCATGCCGGACTTTGACGTTGACTTCTGCTTCGAACGGCGGCAGGAGGTTATCGACTATGTCCGCAGAAAATACGGTGATGAGAGCGTCGGGCAGATTATCACGTTCGGAACATTGAAGCCGAAAGCCGCAATCAAGGATGTCGGGCGGGTGTTGGAAATTCCGCTCGGCGAGGTAAATGCTATCACCAAAATGATGCCCTCCGATCCCAAGCTTACGTTTGAAAAGGCCTTTGCGGATGTCCCCGAACTCGCCGAAATGCGCTCCGACCCGCGGTACACGGAGCTTTTTTCCATTGCGGAAAAACTGGAAGACCTCAACCGGAACACGAGTCTCCATGCGGCAGGTATTGTTATCGGTAAAACGCAGTTGACCGATTATGTACCGCTGTACAAAGATTCCAAGACAGGCAAGACCGCCTCTCAGTTTACGATGGATTTAATAGAAGACTGCGGTTTGGTAAAGATGGACTTTCTCGGGCTCAAGACGCTGACGCTGATTAAGCACACGGAAGACCTCATCAAAAAGCGGGGAGGGGAGTACGCGAACTTCTCCATTGAGCAGATCGATGAGCAGGATGCGGCGACGTTTAAAATGCTCGGCGAAGGAAAGTCCGCTGCGGTCTTTCAGTTTGAAAGTCAGGGTATGCAGAATATTTTGAAACGCGCAAAGCCCGATAAAATAGAAGACCTCATCGCGTTAAACGCTCTCTACCGTCCCGGGCCGATGGCCTATATCGATCAGTTTATCGAATCGAAATTCGATGCGTCGAAAATTCAATATCCCGACCCTTGCCTCGAAGACATATTGTCGGAAACCTACGGCGTTATCGTCTATCAAGAACAGGTTATGCAGGTTGCGCAGCGTATCGGCGGCTACAGCCTCGGTCAAGCGGACTTGCTGCGACGCGCAATGGGAAAAAAGAAAAAAGAGGTTATGGAGAAGGAGAAAACGCGGTTTATCGAAGGCGCCGTAAAGAACAATTTTAAGGAAAAAGACGCCGACCGTATCTTTGAAATCCTGATTCCTTTTGCCGGTTACGGGTTTAACAAGAGCCACGCCGCCGCCTATTCGGTACTGGCGTACCAAACCGCCTATCTCAAGGCGAATTTCCCTGCGGAATTTATGGCAGCCAACCTCACCAACGAAATTACCTCGACGGATAAGCTGCCGGAGTATATCAGCGAAGCGAATAAGATGGGGCTTGCGCTCCACGCTCCCGATATTAATACCTCGGAAGAATATTTTTCGGTCTATGAAGGAGATATCGTATTCGGGCTGCTCGGTATTAAGGGGGTAGGGGAGCAGGCTGCCCGCGATATTGTCGCTGAACGCACCGCGCACGGCCCCTATAAGTCATTTATCGATTTTCTCGACCGGCTGGATTTACACACCGTGAATAAAAAGAACTTGGAAGTGCTTATCAAGACGGGATGCTTCGATAAGCTCGGGCAGAACCGTTCCGAGCTGCTGGATAATCTTGAAGCGGCAATGGCGTTCAGTGCACAGAAAAAGGCGGGCTCGGCAGTCGGTCAAACCAGCCTGTTTGAGGACACCGGCATTAAAGAGTTTTCCGATTTTACCTTTAAGCAGGTCAACGATTTGCCGCAAAAGGAAAAGCTTCGTATCGAAAAAGAGCTGATGGGCTTTTATATTTCCGGCCATCCCCTCGATGAGTACAAAAAGGCGATTGACCGCAGCGCTACCTTGGAGCTGATTAATTTCCGGCGTGCACAGAAAGAAAAGCTATATACCATCGTCGGGATGATTACCGGCATCCGCCCCTATCAGACTAAAAACGGCAAATGGATGGGCTTCGGCACCTTTGAAGACCGCACCGGCACCATCGATTTAACCTTCTTTTCCAAAGCGTGGGAAGAAAACCGCGCCAATGCGCTGCC
>CAUPUT010000283.1:0-2608 GCA_963514615.1 uncultured Treponema sp. | reverse complement strand
ATGAGAAAGATAAAATGGACGATACTGGGTTTGAACCAGTGACTTCTACCGTGTGAAGGTAGCACTCTACCACTGAGTTAATCGTCCGTTTTTAAACAACGGAATGAATGTAGCATATTCGCCGATTTTAAGCAAGCTGACCATGAATAAATGCACCGGGAATATTTTAAGTGGCGGCTCCTTTCTGTGCAAAAATTAAAACTCTTGTAACGTATTTTGCATCTTGTTATAATATTTCACTTATGTATTTTATACGAAGGAGTTGCGTATGAAACCGCTATTACATATAGAAAATTTACATCTGTCGGTGAATGAAAAGCCGATTTTGCATAATTTGAACTTGACCGTCAACGCGGGCGAGATACACGTAGTTATGGGGCCGAACGGCGCCGGAAAATCCACGCTTGCAGCAGCGATTGTCGGTAATCCCGTCTTTCAAGTTGACCAAGGCTCGATTTTTTTTGAAGGGGAATTGATCAACGATTTGCCTGTTTTCGAGCGGGCGCGGAAAGGTATCTTTCTTTCCTTTCAAAATCCCGAAGAAATCCCCGGCTTAAAGGTCGAAGAATTTCTTCGCGCGTCAAAGGAAGCCGTCACCGGTAAAAAAATACCGGCACTCACCTTCCACAAAGAGCTGCTTCGACTGATGGAATCGCTCAGTATCAATCCCGAGTATGCAGACCGCAGTTTGAACGTCGGCTTCTCCGGCGGCGAAAAAAAGAAGAACGAAATATTACAGCTCGCCGTACTCCAACCCAAGCTTGCCATTCTGGACGAAACGGATTCAGGGCTGGATATCGATGCCACCAGAATTGTATTTGAGGGCGTTGCAAAACTTAAAACGCCGGACATGGGTATTTTAATCATCACTCACCACAGCAAGGTACTCGACTATCTTAAACCCGATCATGTACATGTCTTAATTAACGGTTCGCTGGCAAAAAGCGGCGGTATCGAGTTGGTAGAGCATATTCAAAAGCACGGATACGCAGGGATGTAGGAGCGGCTATGAGTAATGACTTTAGAGATTCCCGCTCACCCCTGTTCCAAATGCGGAAGCGCACTTTTGTCTCCGATATTGAGCGGGGCATTTACGATATAAAGGATAAAATCGATTATCAGTATTCCACCGGTGTCGGTTTGAATGAAGATGTGGTGCGGAAGATTTCCGCTCGCAAGCTCGAACCCAAGTGGATGCTCGACCTCAGACTGCAATCTTTACAGTATTTTTTTGAACGGCCGATGCCGGACTGGGGTGCCGATATTTCCGACCTCAATATTCAAGAGATTATTCACTACATTGTTTCGGACGAAAAGCCGATGGCGACCGACTGGGATCAGGTACCGGAAGAGATAAAACAGACCTTTGACCGGCTCGGTATTCCCAAAGCGGAGCAAACCTCGCTGGCGGGCGTCGGCGCGCAGTATGATTCGGAAGTGGTGTATCACAGCTTACAGAAAAACCTTGCCGACCAAGGGGTTGTGTACCTCGATATGGAATCGGCGGTGCTGCAGTACGGTGATCTTGTCCGCGAGCATTTTATGAAGCTGATAAAGCCGAACGATCATAAGTTTGCGGCGCTGCACGGTGCGGTATGGTCGGGCGGCTCGTTTGTGTATGTACCCAAGGGCGTCAAGGTAGAGCTGCCGCTGCAATCCTATTTCAGACTGAACGCGAACCAATCAGGGCAGTTTGAACACACGCTGATTATCGTCGATGAGGGCGCCTATCTGCACTTTATCGAAGGATGCAGTGCGCCTAAGTACTATAAAAATGCGCTCCACGCGGGCGCCGTCGAGCTGTATGTCGGCAAAAAGGCGACCATGCGCTATTCCACTATTGAAAACTGGTCGCGGAACCTCTACAACCTGAACACCAAGCGCGCAATCGTAGAAGAAGACGGCGCTATCGAATGGGTGTCCGGCTCGTTCGGCTCGCGCGTAACGATGCTCTATCCTATGAGTATTTTGAAAGGCGACCGCTCGCGCTCCGAGTTTACCGGCGTTACCTTCGCTTCCGCCGGTCAGTGCCTTGATACCGGTACTAAAACCGTCCATATCGGAAAGAACACCGTGTCCGAAATGCACTCGCGCTCGATTGCGAAAAACGGCGGCGAATCGAACTACCGCGGTTTGCTGGTCATCGGTAAGGATGCAACCGGCGCGAAGGCGCTCGCCGAATGCGAATCCCTCATGCTGGATAACGAGTCCCGCACCGACACCATCCCGATTATCGAAAACCATACCGACGATGCCGACATCGGACACGAAGCGAAGATCGGGCGTATCAGCGATTCGATGGTCTTTTATCTGATGCAGCGCGGCCTCGACGAAGCGACGGCTAAATCCTTGATTATCAAAGGCTTTGTCGAACCGATCTCCAAAGAGCTTCCGCTCGAATATGCCGTCGAGCTGAATAACCTTATTTCCATTGAGCTGGAAGGGACGATAGGCTGATGAGAAACGACAACTATTTTAAACGGCTCGATTATCATATACAGGATGTACCGGCGGCTCCTTTTTCCGGTATCTTTTTTCATACGGAATCTAAAACCGCGCAGTATCTGCCGATTGAAGACTTCCTCAAAACATGCAGTGCGGAGCAGGT
>CAUPUT010000282.1:0-2642 GCA_963514615.1 uncultured Treponema sp. | reverse complement strand
GAAGCTCTGTATATGGCGGCAATCAGTTCGGGGTGAGAAAGGCTGTTCATCTTTGCGATAATGCGGGAGGGCTTATGCTGTCGTGCAAAGTCGATTTCCCGCTCGATATAGCCCAGCAGAGTACGCTTGAGTGCGTCAGGCGCGGTAATGATATAGCGGAGCGCCTCTTGTGTATATTTACCGCACAGACGCGAAAAAATAATGTGCGCATCGGCAATCATCTGTGGATTGACGGTAAACAATGATATGTCTGCATAGAGCCGTGCGGTGGTATCGTTGTAGTTGCCGGTCGACAGGTGCACATAGCCCTGTTCACCGTGCGCCTCGCGCCGCATAATCAACAAAAGCTTTGCGTGAACCTTCAAATGCGGCAGATCGTACACCACCCGCACGCCGTGCTTTTGCAACCGCTTTACCCAGCCGAGATTCCGCTCCTCATCAAAGCGCGCTTTTAATTCCACAAATACCGTAACCTGTTTTCCTTGCTTTGCAGCATCCACCAACGCGCGTACAACAGGCGAGCTTTTACTGGTACGGTACAAGGTCATACGGATGGACGTTACGGCAGGGTCTTCCGCGGCGTCAGACAAAAGCCTGATAACCGGTTTATATGATTGATACGGAACGTGCAGTAGAATATCGCGTGTTTTGATGCTATCCCACAGCGTACTGTCAGAGAGAAAGGCAGGATGAGCAAAATGCTTCCATTTTTCATTCCTCAGCCGTTTAAAGCCGTCTATTTCCGTGATTTTTGCAAAGGAGGAAAGCCCGATGGGAGCCTCGCTCAAATAAATATCTTTTTCGCCCAGCTGAAACAGCTCGCTCATCCGTGCAATAAAAGTCGGCGATTCATGGGTACTCGTCATCCGCACGACAAACGAGTATCGGCGCCTGATAAGAACCTCTTCCAATGCCTCGATAAAACCGTCATCGGAGGAATCGTCAACCGTCATACTGGCGGAGCGGTTAATCTTAAAGATTCCCGTTCCGGTAATCCGGCAGCCGGGGAAAAACGCTCCGCCGAAATACCGAATCAGCTCGTCGATCAGTACGAACCGAACCTTTTTTGCATGGTCCGATTGCAAAAAGACAAAGCGCAGAGCCGACGGCACCGGCACAATTGCCAGCCGCTCTTGTCCGCCTGCATCACCCGAAAGCAAAAACCCGACGTGCAGCCGCACATTGGCAACACTGTCTGCAAGTGCCTGTTCATTTTCGGAAACTTGCGGGGTAATAATCGGGTAGAGGCGCCGGTAAAAATAATCTGCCAAAAAACGCCGCTCTGATTCGGAACATTCTTCCGGCTTGCAATAGGCAAACCCATGCGCTTTTAGCTGGGGTAGAATTTCGGTATTTAATACCGCTTCTTGAATGTCAAACAACCGCCGTGTTTTCTGAACAATACCCTTTAACAGTATTTCTGCCGACAAATTGCCCAACTCGTTGGAAGGATGCCCGCTTTTGTAAAGCTCCTGCAAGCCGGCCACCCGCACCATAAAAAACTCATCAAAATTTGAAGATACAATACCGATAAATTTGAGCCGCTCTAAAAGCGGTACCGAGGAAGAGCACGCTTCCGCCAATACCCGCTCGTTAAAATCGATCCATGAAAGTTCCCTATTAAGATAGTCCATCATAGTGAAGCTCTCGCGAAACCTTGCAGGCAGCTCCGCTTACAGTTTATCGATGAGCATCGAACACTTACCGGAGGGTATCGGCAGCGTTTTCTTTTTTTGTCCGAGGATATTGATGGTAAAGTAATAGAGCTTTTCGCTTTCCATGTGGATTTCCCAGCCCCGCTGCGTTTTTGACGACAGGATGGTAACGAGGTTTCGTTTCAGGCTCAAGTTTTCGATTCCCATTACCTCAAGATTCGGGATAATCCAATCGACGGTTTTTCGCGGGAAACTGATAGAAAGCCCGATCACATTTTCAATCATCAATGTGATGGTCGAGAGCGCTGCCGAAAAAAGATATTGCTTGCGCGGGAAATTTTCATGGTCAGGCCATTGCGCGGGGCCTTCTTTTTGCGGCAAATACGCTTCCCACAACGCGCCTTTTTTGCTGTTGCCGTCGGGAGCAAGGCCGTCAAGCACATAGTAGATATGGCGGATAGCGCATTCCCGCGCAAGTTCCCACCGCTCATATTTTTCCAAGCCCTTAATGACTATAAAGTTCAAATGCGGGAATACGCTGCCCAACGCCCCCATACCGCGTTCATTATACGCAGAGTCATCAAGCGACAAACTGGGAATAGGATGGTCGGAACCGAAGGTTTCGGGATTGAGCAAGTGTGCGGAAAGCTGTTCGGCCTTGTCCTCATTGGGAATTTCGGCAAGCAGCGGCCAAAAACCGGCGATTGTCTTTTGCGGCAATTTTTGTTCATCTGCATCGATATCGTGATAAAAACCCGTTTCGGCATTCCACATAAGGGCATTGATACGGGTTTTCAGGGTAAAATAAACCCGCTTATACTGAAAACTCAATTCCTTGTCGTTAAGGATATCCCCCAACACCGACATATACAGCGCGTTAACCGCGACCGCCGCATTAAAGTCTACCAGATAGGCAGCTTTCTTGCGCGGTGTATTGTACATTTCTACGGCTGCGAGCGGGACGGTATACAATCCGTTCGGTTGTTT
>CAUPUT010000281.1:0-2642 GCA_963514615.1 uncultured Treponema sp. | reverse complement strand
CAGAATACAGCGTCCACACAAACGGCGTATGCTCCGAAAGCCGCGGCCGGTGTACGGTTATACCCAGCGGTGTCAGCTCGAGCGTTTGCCGTTTCCATTGCAGCTCCGGCTCGAACCGGAACCGGCCTGTTTTGTTAAAACGATACCGATAGCGCAAATGCAGGCCGTCCCGTTCGGGAATTGCACTGCTTTGTATCACCTCTGCCGTCTCGTTCTCCCGCTCGAGGATAAATCGCGGCGTATTGCCATTATTCTTCTGCAAATACGGAGCCTCTCGTTTAATGATAACTTCAATTTCAAATTCACGATCAATTGATAATTCGGTACCGTCTATTTTGAGTTCAATAAAATGCTTAGCATAATCGCTTTGCTGTCCATAGAGGATTGCAGCTGCACAAAAGAACAAAAAAATTGCTGCCGGTCTCGCTAATTGCCTGCATAGTAAGAAACCTAATAATCGTTTATCGCCGGTTCCGATTCGCGCTGTGTTTTTTTCCATTCGGTTTGCTCTCTTTTGCGAATAATATCTAAGATAATCGAATCCGTCAGATCGGCTTCGGGATCTTCGGACGTCTGTTGCGGAGCTTGATGCTGCATCTCTCGCTGTGTGTCGCTCAACTTTTTACTCAACTCGTAATTAATCTTAGCTGCCGTATCGCGGCCGGACAGCTCCAATGATTTTCGGAACAATGCCGCCGCTTCCGCATAATCCTTTGCGTGAAACGCAATAATACCTTGTTGATAAAATCGATGTGCCCGTAAAATCTCAGGTGCCGTTTCGAAACCATTTTGTAATTTTCCGGACGCAGCCTCAGCCTCTCCCTGCATCAGATATGAAGAGGCAAGCGCAAAATCCGTGTACGGTTTTATGGTCTCATCGGATAATTCCGCCGCTAAGCTTTCAGCCTCATAAAAATACAACACGGCATCGTTCCAATCGCTCCGCATCCATGCGAGTGTTCCTTTTACGTGTGCAAGTTTGGTTTGCTGTTCTGCGCTGCATCCTGATAGACCGACCATCGTCATCAGTAAAAAAATAACACTCACCGACAAAAATGATGATCTACATAACGATGATAATAATGTTGAACGTGATGATATGGGTGATATGACGGCAGCCGGACGTCTACATTTTTTTAGCACGGATACCTCCCGCACAAAGACCGATACAAAAAAAGAGGAGCGCCATCGCCGTACACTCAAATGTCCGCCGTACCGGTTTTTGCACATATCGTATTTTCTCGCTTTCGGCATCACCTTCCGTCAGCGATTGCAACACCTTCTGTGCCGAACCGAGGTCGGCCGCGGAAATATAAAAACTTCCGTTTAAGGCTTGCTCCGCATAGCGTTTAAGAATAGATTCCTCCAACGCACTTTTTTGCACGACCGATTCGTGTTTTTCATTCAGGATTGAGAGCGTACCGCCTGTTTCCGTTCCAAAGCCGATGATAATCAGTTGAACATTTTCTTGCCGATACCGCGAAAGAATACGCGGCATCGAACCGATTGTTTCACCGCCGTCGGTACACAGCACAACCGTTTTTCCGGTTAATCGATTTTCGGGGAAAGCCTCCAATGCGACACGCAGCCCGTGTTCAAGATTGCTGCCCGCCGAGGTTGCATTGAACGGTGACAGTGTTTCCGCTGCGGTCAGTACACTCTGATGATTAAAACTCAACGGTACGGCAAGCGTACCCAATCCCTTTATCGTTACCAATCCGCAAGCAGTTTCCGGTAAGCGTTCTATCAAAAAGGAAACATACCGCTTTGCAAATTCGAGCCGGTTCGGTGCGATGTCGGCAACAGTCATACTGCGCGAAATATCGACGGCAAAGATAACCGCATTCCCGTGTTTAACTACGGTGGTTTGTTTTGTGCCCCAGAGCGGTACGGCTGCGGCAATACTGAGAAACAACCAGCCGATACTCCAAAGCGCCGTTCGGATTCGCAGTGTCCGTATAATGGTTTGAATCTCTCCCGCCGCAGCGTAGCTTTCTTTTAATTTTTTTATGCGATACAGCGTAACGGCGCAGGCAGGCAGAATAGCAATGATGCACAACAGGAAAAACGGTTTTTCAAATTCAATCATTATGACACCGCCTGCATTCCGATTCTGCGAAGCAGCCATGCTCCTACCGCGCAACTCATTGCAATCAATAAAAACAGCCCGTCAAGGTACGCGTATTTACGCATCGTCATTGAAGGAGGCGTCGCCGGTATTTTTTGAATAAATCGATTAAAAATATCCGTCAACAGTTCGGGGAACTGTGCCGAAAAATAGCGGCCGTTACCGTAACCGGCAATTTTTTGTAACTCCGCTTCATTGAACACGGTGTTGAGCGTACCGGAAATTTCTTTTTTTTGAATGGGATCAATATATTTAACCGGCGCATATCCCGACTTTCCCAACCCGATAATGTAAAACCCGATTTTTTTATGCTTGATGATATCCGCGGCCGCGCGGGGATGTACCTCGCCGGTGTTGTTATCTCCGTCGGTAAAGAGAATGATATGTGAGGGGATCGCGGAATACTGCGTCAGATGCAGCACGGCAGAGGCAAGCCCCATACCGATTGCCGTTCCGTCACCGAATTCACCGACTTGCAGTTGATCCAACCGAGTCAGAAACGTGTGCCGATCGA
>CAUPUT010000280.1:0-2643 GCA_963514615.1 uncultured Treponema sp. | reverse complement strand
TTTTTTGGGCAAAACTGAGGAGAAGATTATATTTTTGAACTGCCCAGCTTTTAATAGCGGCAAGGATTGTAGGGGCGGCGAAGCCGTTCCGAAGGAATGGAGCCGAGAGGCGGAACCCCGAAAAGCCTGATTTTTGCGAAGCAAAAAGCCGCCCAAAAGAATATAAAAAAACAAAACTAAGAAGAGGTAGCTATGTGGTTAATGTCGGTTTTAGAGCCGTTTACGTATGAATTTATGATAAAGGCGTTGGTGATAGCGGCGTTGGTTGGAGGTGTTTGCGCCCTTATTTCATGTTATCTGATCTTAAAAGGCTGGTCGCTGATGGGGGATGCGATTTCTCATGCGGTGCTGCCGGGGATTGTGGGGGCGTATCTTTTGCATATTCCGCTTGGGGTTGGGGCGTTTGCGGCGGGGCTATTGAATGCGGCTGCGACGGGGTGGATAAAAGACCGGAGCCGTATCCATGAAGATTCAGTGATGGGGGTGGTTTTTACGGGGCTGATGGCGGTCGGGCTGATTTTGGTGACGAAGGTGAGTTCGAATATTCACTTTATGCATATTTTGTTCGGGAGTCTTTTGGGGATTGAAAAGGGCGATATGATACAGGCGGTTGTGTGTTCGGTGGTGACGCTGGTTGTACTGATTGCCAAACGGAAGGATATTCTGCTGTACTTGTTTGATAAAAACCATGCCCAGGCGGTGGGGTTAAATGTCCAGTTGATTCATTACCTGTTTCTTTCGCTGACGGCGCTGACCATTGTTGCGTCGCTGCAGGCGGCGGGGATTTTGCTGACAGTTGCGATGCTGATTATCCCCGGCTGTATAGCATATCTTTTGACGGACAGGCTAAACCGGATGCTCCTTATTTCCGCTTGCTCCGCTGTGATGAGTTCCTTAATTGGTACTTATGTGAGCTATTACCTGAATGGGGCGACCGGCGCGTGTATCATTTTAACGGAGTCGTTCTTTTTTGCCTGCGCAATGGTGTTTGCGCCCAAATACGGCATGCTGGCGCATCGCCGGGCAGCGCGGAAAGCACGTTTAGCGCTCGCTTAGGATTTCACCCTTCCTGCGGTTCCGTAGACACAGCGGGAAGTAAGGTGATGGTTGTTGCCGGAATCGCCGGTCTGTCGGTTTGAATGCTTATCGTAAGTGCATTTCCGTCAGTATCGACGACCGCGATAGTGCCGGGGGTAAAGTCCCCTGCGATGATTTTGACAGCGAGGACATCTTCTATTTCGGTTTGCAACAGCCTGCGCATCGGCCGGGCGCCGAGCAAGGGATCATAGCCGTGCTTTATACAATAGGCACGAGCCTCGTCGGTGATTCGAAGCTGCAACTGTTTTGCAACGAGACGGCCGGTTAATTTGGAAAGCTCCAACTCAAAAATAGCCTCTATTTCTTTTTCTGAAAGCGGCGTAAAGACAATCAGCGAATCGAGCCGGTTCAAAAACTCCGGACTAAAGACCTTTTTTGCCTCCAGTTCGGCAGACTTTTTCATACTCTGATAGTCGATAGTACGGTTTTCTACCTGTGCAAAACCGAGCGGTTCTTCCATCAAATCCCTTGTGCCGACATTACCGGTAAGGATGATCACCGTATTCCGAAAGCTCACCGTATGGCCGAGGCTGTCCCGCAGTTCACCTTCTTCCAGCACCTGCAGCAACAGGTTAAAGACATCGGGGTGCGCTTTTTCAATTTCATCGAATAAGATAACGGAATACGGATTTCGTCTGATTTTTTCCGTCAGCATTCCGCCGTTTTCAAACCCGATGTACCCCGGGGGTGCTCCGACCAAGCGCGCAACGGCATGTTTTTCCATGTAATCGCTCATATCGATTCTGATAAGGGATTCTGCAGAGCCGAAGAGGAATTCGGCAAGCGCCTTTGCCAACAGCGTCTTCCCTACCCCTGTCGGGCCTAAAAAGAGGAACGAGCCGATAGGCCGATCCGCCGATGCAATACCTGCACGGGAACGGCGCAAGGCATTTGCGATAATACCGATTGCCTCATCCTGTCCGATAATGGTTTTATGCAGCTCTTGTTCGATATGCGCAAGGCGCTTTGCCTCGTCGGAGCCGACACTCTTGAGCGGAATATCCGTCATCAAAGAGACGGTTTCGGCAATATCGGCAGGGTCTACTTCAAGCATCGTTTCGTTTTCTTGGTTCAACCACCTCATTTTGATTTTTTCCAGCTGAACTTTTAAGAGCTTTACTTCGTCGCGCACGACAGCGGCCCGTTCATAATCCTGTACTGCAACCAAGTCCTTCTTTTCGTCGGCAAGTTCCGCAATCCGCTGTTCGATGGTCGTAATATTTTGCGGCAGCTCGGTAGTATCCATTTTCTTCAAAGCGCCGGCCTCATCCATCACATCGATTGCCTTATCGGGGAAAAATCGATCCGGAATATAGCGGGACGAAAGCTCTACAATCTTTTTAATCGTTTCGTCGGAATAATGCACGTGGTGATGCTGCTCGTACTTTGATTTAAGTCCGCCGAGAATGGCATACGTTTCTTCCTTCGTCGGCTCTTTAATCAGCACGGATTGAAAGCGTCGCTCAAGGGCGGAATCTTTTTCAAAATATTTGCGGTATTCGTCAAGCGTTGTTGCGCCGATACACTGTATTTCCCCGCGGGCAA
>CAUPUT010000279.1:0-2646 GCA_963514615.1 uncultured Treponema sp. | reverse complement strand
GCAGAACCGTTTGCCGCATCGGGTGCGTATCCCGCAACCTTTGCGGGACAGGGACGTGCCTTTGTAGAGGAGCTTGCTTTCCGTATCCGGTACGGTTGTGATTTACTTGAACAGGCTTCCGGTTTTCATCCCGTGTATACCTTGTCCGGCGGGCAGGCGCATAATGCTATCTGGTGCCAGATGAAAGCCGATATGACCGGCAGAACTTTTGCGCTTCCCGCTTTTGCCGACGGAGAACTGATCGGTGATGCGGCGTTGGCACTCTACGGTCTCGGTAGGGGCGATAACCTTGCATCCATTGCACAGCGGCTTATCCGCATCAAGCGTTACTACGAACCGGAACCGGCTGCTGCGCATCAGTATACGGAAAAATACTCGCGTCGCTAATCCTGTTGTTTTAAAATTCCCTTGTTGTAGGCGCTGATCAGCATTTCCAAGTTTTGGATTTTTTCCTTCATGTCGGCGCCGGTGTCGGTATCCGCTACTCGTTTTCGTTCAACTAAGGTTTCAATCACTTCTTTGGTTGATTCAATGTCGAAGCCTTCGCGTAAAACCTTGTCTACGGACTCAAACGGGTGGTGGCTTATCAGCGTCATCCCATAAGAGTTATACGTCAGCGTGTAACCTGCAATGCCGGTGGTCTTTTGGTAGGCCTTGGAAAAACCGCCGTCGATAACCAAGAGCTTGCCGCCCGCTTTAATCGGGCTTTCCCCTTTGGCAACCTTGACCGGTGTATGCCCGTTGACGATGTGTGCGTTGCCGCTTAATCCGAACTCCTTGAGTATTCGTGCGGCAAGCGTGCCGTCATCCTGCTCCATCAGCTTATAATACGGCGAGGACGGCTCCTTATGCGTTGTCTTATCATCGATAAAGTAGCGTTCAAAGGTCGTCATCTTCGTTTTGCCGAACAGCGTCGAATCCTGATTGCACCATAAGAACCACAGAAAATCCGCATTTTGCCCGGAAAAGTAGGCTTCCCGTGCCATTTGGTCGTATTTATCCATCAGGCTTTTGCCGTAATATACGGCGCCGTCTATCTCTTTCTCCTTAAAGCTGCCGTCCTCGTTCAGCAACAGGCAGGCGTGGAAAAGCAGGTTATCGTTATAACGCCGATACATACTCCCCTTTGCATACAAGAACCGCACATGCTGTTTGAGTTTTTCGCTTGCCATGAACGTATTGGTCAGTGTATCGATGAGGTACTGTTCTTCGTCGGTAAGCGCTGTTTGATGCGCGGGATCGACGGTCGGGAATGAAGTGTCGTTCAGCGTGTAGGTTTTTCCTTCAATTTCGATGGTGCCCGCAGCGGGATTAAGGGTACGTAGTATCCTCCGATGTTCCATATTATACGAAGGATTCTGCGCGATGATATTCTCTTCAATTTTGAATTGGATGATGCTGATCGCCTTATGCATTTTTGCCAGCAGTTCCGCATCGACATCGAAGGGCTTTTTTTCGTTTACTTTCGGCATAAACTGCGTGCATGGATCATCCTTATACACATGCTGCGCAAAACTCACCAACGGCAAGAGGCTAATCCCGTATCCGTCCTCAATGGAATCGATATTGGAATAGCGGAGCGCAATCCGTATCGCCGTTGCAACACATGCACGACATCCCGCAGCAGCGCCCATCCAGAGGATATCGTGATTGCCCCACTGGATATCAAGACTGTTTTGTGCCATCAAGGTATCCATCACCTTATGCGGATAGGGGCCTCTGTCGAAAATGTCGCCGATAATATGCAGATGATCGATCGTGCATTTTTTTATCACTTCGGACAGCTCGATGATGAATAAATCCGCGCGTCCGTATTCCACGAGGCTTTTGATGATTTCGCTGTAATAATCCTTTTTGTTAAAGCGGTGTTCATCTTCCTGCAGCAGCTCTTCCATTATATAAGCAAAGCTCTTTGGCAGCAGCTTCCTTACCTTTGACCGCGTATACTTTGATGCTGTTGCCCGTGCCACCCGTACCAGTCGGTAAATCGTTAGTTCATACCAGTTTGTAATATTGGTTTTCTTTTCCGCTTTGATTAGTTCGAGTTTTTCCTTAGGGTAGTAGATGAGCGTTGTGAGTTCTTCCAAATCTTCGATACTGACCGTTGAGCTGAGTTCTTCGGAAACTTTCCGCCGGATAGCACCCGAAGCATTCTGCATCACATGGTTAAACGCTTCCGCTTCTCCGTGTATATCGGTTAAAAAATGCTCGGTTCCCTTCGGTAGATTCAAAATGGCTTTAAGGTTGACCACTTCTTCAACGGCGGCCGTAACATTGGGAAACGAGCGGGATAGTAAATCCAAATACTTTATATTGTGCTGTAAGATCTCCGACGGTACGTTTTTCATATATCGTTCCTTTATAGAGCTTTATAGGGAGGCTTTAAAAAGATAGCGAATTTAAAAGCTTCTTTATATACGGTAATACTCATACGGCCTTTTGTCAATTTGTCCAATGCAATTGTACAGGGGAAGGTATTAGAATTGATCGTGCACCTTGACTTTTTGCCGCTGTTCGGCTACTATCATCTATCTTTATAAAAAGGAGTGTGTTCACGTGCCCTGCGGAAAGAAACGGAAGCGACAGAAAATAGCAACGCATAAACGAAAGAAGAAGCTTCGAAAGAATAGACATAAGAACAAGTAA
>CAUPUT010000278.1:0-2648 GCA_963514615.1 uncultured Treponema sp. | reverse complement strand
CTCTTAGACATACACAGATGTTTACTTCGTCACAGTGTTAAAAGCATACCTCCTTAAATTCTTTTTTCTACCATACATCCCCGTCCGTCATTATACGCAGAAGTGATTTTACCTCTCTGACAGGAGGTCAGTGGTTCTATGCAAAAGCAAAACCGTAGTGCAGGGATGTATAAGGCTGTACTTCCCCAAACGATAGCACCCATACCGCTACCGGAAATTCTCATCATGATAAACACCCTCAACGAAATACCTTCGATGCAGAGTGCACTGAGAAACGGCAAGTATTAAAGCTTTCGCACGAATAAAAAGCAACTTATAGGAGTAACACAAATGAAAAAACGATTTTCAATCCGTTATAAACTCATTTCGATTTTTGCTGTTTTTATTATAACGCTTATTTTTTTTATTATTACCATTATCGGTTTTCAAATTCGGAAAACAGATCGGGAGCGATTTCATAAAAACATGCAACAAAATATCAAATTAATAGAATATGATATCAATTTATTTTTCGATAATACAAAATACATGTTACGTATGCTATCCAGTCACTCAGCCGTGCGGAACGCTGATACTTCTTTTAACGAATATATATCAAAGACTGAAGTATCCGATATCAATACCATAGAAAAAAGCGCAACGGAAACAGCTGTATTTAATTTATTCAAAAATATTCATAAAAGCTATCCATATTATATGTGTGTGTTCATGGGAACTAAGTGGGGCGGCTATACATCAACGTGTGACAAAGCGCTTTCAGGCGGTTATGATCCGAGAAAACGGCCTTGGTATGAAGCTGCCTCAAAAACTCCCGAAAACCCGATCATTACGGAGGCTTATCGTTCCACAGCAGGCGATACGGTTATTTGTCTTTCACAGGGAGTTTTTTCTTTTCAAAATGAACATATCGGCAATGTCAGTATAGAAGTGACATTACAAACACTGACCGAAATGTTAAAAGCACTGGCAATAGGAAAAACAGGTTATATCATGCTGGTACAAGGAGACGGCACAATATTGGCTGATCCGAAAAACGATTCTTTTAATTTCAAAAAAATAGAAGATACAAACGTTCCCGCTTTTGCACAATTTGCAGCAGCTGATTCGGGAAGCATGACTGTAAACATAGATAACAAAAAATGGCTGGCTGAAGTGTACACTATTGATGGTTTAAATTGGAAGCTGATAGCGCTGATGCAGGAAAATGAGGTTTTTTCTGAATTTTATCAGATATTACAATCTATATTGGTCATCGGTTTCACACTATTGATAATCTTTTTAATTATCTCTTTGGTGTTTGTATTTCATATTACAAAAGCACTGAATTCAGCCGTTGTCGCCCTTAAAAATATTGCGCAAGGTGAGGGTGATTTGACAGTACGTCTACCCGTACGTGGCAACGACGAGATCACTGATATGTCAAAATACTTTAATCAAACTATTTCGAAGATCGGCTCATCGATACAAAACGTTGGTACGAACTCACATACGATGGAAGATATCGGAAACGAGCTCGCTTCAAATATGACCGAAACGGCCAGTGCCGTAAACCAAATCAGCGTAAACATTGATGGTGTCAAACAGCAAGCGCTTACACAAGCGGCCAGCGTTACCGAAACGGCCGCTACCATCGAGGAAATTGTCCGCACGATTAAGCAGTTGAACAACAGCATCGAAATACAAACCGCAAGCGTCGCCAAGTCTTCCGCCTCCATCGAACAGATGGCTTCGAATATCGCCTCAATCGGACAGACACTTAGCAAAACCGATGCAGCCATCAAAGAGTTGACCACCGCAACGGGCGACGGCAAGGCGACACTCATTACCTCGAATAGTGTCACACAGAAAATCGCCGAGGAGTCGGGCTCGCTGATGGAAGCATCAAGCGTTATCCAGCACATTGCCAGTCAAACAAACCTCTTGGCGATGAATGCCGCGATCGAGGCAGCTCATGCGGGGGAAGCCGGTAAGGGGTTTGCCGTTGTTGCCGATGAAATCCGCAAACTTGCAGAAGATTCTGCAACGCAGGGAAAAACCATTACGGCGACACTGAAGACCTTATCAGGAGAAATCGCAATGCTTTCTTCCTCGTCAAAAACCGTTGAAGAAAAGTTCAACACCATCTTTAATTTGGCCGAGCAAGTCAAGTCGATGAGTGCTCACCTGACCGAAGCAATGCACGAGCAGGAAAACGGCAGTAATGATGTTCTTATTGCCATCAAGAACATCAACACGGTAACGACTGAAGTACTGGCAGGCTCGGAAGAAATGCTGAAAGGAGGTGAAGGAGTTGCCGAAGAAATGCGCAAGCTCGATGATTTAACACGCATCATCACCGAGAGCATGAACGAAATGGCTGCAGGTGCGGTGCAGATTAACAATGCCGTACAGGAGGTCAACGAGATCACCCAGAAAAATAAAGCGAGTATTCAAAATCTTGCGATAGAAGTCGGCAAGTTTAAAGTGTAGGTATCTTTTTTCCTTTGCTATTAGGATGTATGGATACTTTTCGGAAAGGGCGATACACATTTATTTATTCTGTGAAGGTATTCAAAAAACATGCGGTGCAGTTGTATCGCATGTCAAAAATGCAGTGTGTTGATACTCGGCTGTTTTTCCATTATATTGGGAGACAGTATGAGTGATCT
>CAUPUT010000277.1:0-2648 GCA_963514615.1 uncultured Treponema sp. | reverse complement strand
TTTCGCGCTTATCAACCTTTTGCATAATCTCTTTACCCGTCAGCTCTTGTGCAAATGCAAGGCTTACGGCCATCGCTGCAAATACAGTCAGCGCAATCACATGTTTTGTTGTTTTCATACTATTATTCCTCCTCTTTTCCAAACGGTTTGCTTATGTAAATCAGTACCGGCGTCATCAAATAGTCGGCAGCGAGAGCGGACATGAGCCCCACAGCGGCCAATACGCCGAGACGTAAAATTGCAGCGATATTACACGTAAGATACACTAAAAATGTAGCAGACAAAATAATCGTGGTCATTGCAAGCGTTTTTCCGATGGAATAGAACGTCCCGAAAATAGCGCGGTCATACGATTTTTCTTTTTCAAAAAGATACTTTGCGTGGTTGGTGAAGTGAATAGTGTCATCAACGGCAATACCGAGGATCATCGGCATAATCGCCATCGTTATAATGTCCAGCGAAATATCGAGATAGCCCATAATCGCGCCGATGACGAGAACGGGGAAGATATTCGGGATAAGTCCGATCAGTCCCATTTTCACACTGCCGAATACGAGCATCATCAAAATTGCAATTGCAACAAGCGAGGTCAAAAAAGAATACAGTTCGCCGAATACGATTTTGTTGTTTAATTCCGCAAATTGCACGGCTGCTCCGATCAAATGACAGTTCGCCTGCGGAAATAGTTCCGCACATGTTTGCTCGATAGTTTTCATATTTACCGCAAGCTCGTTTGCATCATACGAGGCAACGTCAATCGCCATACGAAGCGTACGGAACTCTTCGTCAACCCAACGCGACGTTTGCCCACCTGAAATTTCATACAAAAACAAGAGCTGTGCAAGTAAGTCTTCGTCATCGGGGATCGTATAAAATGCAGGATCATCGGAATGCATCGTTTGATTCATCTCTTTGACAATATCCAAAATCGAGAATATCTTCGGCACTCCGTTATTCATTTTTGTTAATCTGAACGTTCCGATAAGCGCACTCAGTTTATCGAGTTTTTTAAGCACATCGGGATTTTTGACTGCATCATCTTCATCAAAGGTGAGCATAATGTTGTAGTTAAAATAGGAACCGAGCTGCGACTGCGTAATTTCATAAAGGCGTCTAATATACGGAATACGTAATCCCATAAATTTAAAGCTGTCCATGTTGACATCGATTTTGAACAGCGCCGGAATACAAGCCGCAGTGATGAGCGTAAATGCAACGATGACTGCTTTACGTTTTTTGATAACGGCTTGTCCGAACCGTTCAAACCGTGCATCCAATTTTTGCGCACGAGAAGCCTTTGCATTGTGAGCATTTGCCGAATCCTTACCAGCCTCAATATCCTTACCGAAGCTCATCAAAATCGGGATGAGAACACTCACGTAAACATACACGGCGAATACCATCGCGGCACTTGCAGCTCCCATCCAACGCATGGGGCGAAGGTCGGTTGTCAAAAACGAAAGTACCGAAACAACAGTAGTAACAACCGTAAAAAAGAGCGGCCAGCCGGTATTTTCAATCGAATCGATAACGGCTTCTTTGCGTTTACCGATTGCATAGAAACTGGTTTTAAACGAATTGACTAAGTGAATTGAATAACCGACCGAAAGCGCCATCGCAAGTACAATCGGCACCGACATCATCTCCGACTTTCCCGAAATGTGCAAAAAGCCCATAATGCCAAGCACTGTAGTAATACCGAAGAAGGTCGCGAATAGCGGTACAATCGTTCCGCGAAGTGAGCGGGTAAATATGATGAGCAAGATAATCATACAGAGAAAACTCAAGCCCACGCTTTTGACTGTCTCGCGCCCCATCACCGCCTGCTCTTCCGTTTCGGTATACGGAAGTCCCGCAGCTTTTATTGTATACGCAGCGTTTTGATATTTGGGATCGGTTACAACGGCAATAGCCGCCTCTCCGATAACGTACATCGGCGCCTTTGTTGAGGTTTTACTCCACACTTCTTCAGGCGGCGTTGCTTTAAGCGACAGCACCAGCCATGTTTCCGTTGCATCCTCTGTTACAAGCTTATTGACAATCGACTTGCGTGACAGAATAAAGTCTTTTGCTTTTTTTAATGCTTCGGGATTATCGGGAATGCCGTCTGTAAACGGATTGGTGATTTCTATGCCCTCATCCGTACCGACGGTAATATCCGTATCGGTAATCGAAGTAATGGAATCCGCATACGGTACTTTTTCCAAAAGTTCGGCGCCGATATCTTTAATCGCCTGCAGCACCTCCGGCTTAAACACATCGTCGGATTGGAAAAGCAGCACAATCGAATCGTTACTGCCGAACAGCTCCTTAAACCGCGCATCGTTCTTTTTAGCGGATTCCCGTACGCTGATAAATTCGTCTTCATCCGCCGAGCCGACTTTAAAACTTTTTACGCCTATAAGCCCGGCAACCGTTACAGCCGCGAGCAATCCCAGACAAAGCCAGCGGTATTTTAATTGAAATGTTGCAATCTTTTTAAAAAATATGTGCAATCCTTCAAGTTTCATAGTACAATCCTTCTTATGGGAACCCCTTAAAAATCTAACCGAATTTCTAGAGATGCCCTGTGATAACTAAAACAGTAAACACCGTTTACTGTTTTAGTATAGAATTTCCATAAGAATTGTCAATAGGTGCGGTTGTCG
>CAUPUT010000276.1:0-2657 GCA_963514615.1 uncultured Treponema sp. | reverse complement strand
ATTCAGATACGATTGCCGTCAATTATACCGATGATAAGGGGCGGGTACAAATACAGTATTTTATTACGTTGAAGGAAGAACCGCAGGAGCTTGCTCAGGCAGAGACCGAACGGCGGGGTGCTGCACTGCAAACTCTTGTTGCAACCGGCCCGGTGTTTAATTCCGTAAATTACGGTATACTCCAGTTTTTAGACGGAGGGCAGTTCCGTTGGAACGGATACCAAGTGTTATCGCCTGCGATTATTCCGAGAGGGGCAGGGGATTCCGGCTCTGTGGTAATCCGGTATTTTATCAGTGCTAAGTTGAAAACCGAATATATAGGCGTTCTGTCTTTCAAATTCGACGGCAGCGAAGACTGGATTGACTTCCTTTATACGGTATCCAAACAGGGCGTTAAACTTGAGTATGTACAGCCTGAGAATATTACCGACGGCGTTGCTGCCGTGCGTAACCTCAATCCCGTTATCCTCTTTTTCGGGACGGAAGGAACGGAAGAGTAATGCCGTTTGTCCAGCTTTCAAATATTTCGCTTGCGTTCGGTGATCGTGATATTCTCCAAAATATTACGCTGGTACTGACGCAGGGAACAAAGGCGGCGCTTACCGGAGCCAACGGCAGCGGTAAATCAACCCTGATGAAGATTATCGCAGGGGTGATGCAGGCAGATTCCGGCTCTCTTTCGATGGAAAAGAACACCCGTGTTGCCTACCTGCCGCAGTCCGGTATTGTGCACAGGGGTAAAACGCTGGCAGAAGAAGCCGATACCGCCTTTTCCCGTGGAGCGCAGCTGGTTGAGCAGCTTGAAGCGGTCGGTAAACAGATGAGTGAAGAAGCCGATGCCGTGAAGGCGGAGCGGCTCGCACATGACTATCACGCGCTGCAGACGGAACTTGAACAATCCGGCTGGTATTTCAGGCAGCGGCTTGCGGATGAAACGCTGCGCGGGCTTGGCTTTACGTCGGAAGATTTTACCCGCCTGACCGATGAGTTTTCGGGCGGTTGGCAGATGCGCATTGCGCTTGCGAAGATTCTTTTGAGCGGAGCTGATATCATTATTTTAGATGAGCCTACCAACTACCTCGATATCGAAGCGCGCAGCTGGCTTGAACTTTGGCTGAAAAAATTTACCGGCGGTTTTTTGCTGGTCAGTCATGACCGCTCGTTTTTGGATGCAACGGTTAACGAAACGTATGAGCTTTTTAACGGAACGCTTAAACGCTATGCCGGAACTTATACCAACTATGAAAAGACGCGCGAGGTAGAGCTTGCCTCGCTGATAAAAGCGTACGCGCAGCAGCAGCTGGAAATTGCAAAAACCGAAGACTTTATCAGGAAGTTCCGCTATAAGGCGACAAAAGCCGCAGCGGTGCAAGATCGGGTAAAGCGATTAGAGAAACTTGACCGTATCGAATTGCCCGAACATTTAAAGAAAATTCACTTTAGTTTTCCGCCCGCCCCTCATTCGGGAAATATTGCGTTACAAGCTGAGGGAATCACAAAGGCATACGGAGAACGACTCGTGCTGAAAGACGCAGAACTCACCGTTACCAAACAGGAACGGATCGCACTGGCGGGGCGGAACGGCGCCGGTAAAACCACTTTTTTGCGAATACTGGCGGGTGAAGATTCCGAGTATACCGGCTCCGTGAAGTACGGGGCGGGCATTATCACCGGTTATTTTTCGCAGGATGAGGCCGAGCGGATTACCGGCAGCGAAACCATCATGCAGCTGATGGAGCGGGAAGCGCCGACCCATCTTATCCCGAAACTCTACGATATGCTCGCCGCCTTTTTGTTCCGCGGCGATGACATCCATAAGCAGCTTTCCGTGCTGTCCGGCGGGGAAAAAAGCAGGCTTGCGCTGCTCCGACTGCTTCTAAAGCCGCTCAATCTCCTCATATTGGATGAACCTACCAATCACCTCGATCTTCATTCTAAGGATGTGCTCCTTGATGCGTTGCAGCGGTTTGAGGGGACGGTTGTCTTTGTTTCGCACGATAAGTTTTTTATCCAAGGGCTTGCGACCCGTGTCCTTGAACTCACAGCTTCGACAACGCCCGGCGCCGGTACCCGTATCAGAAACTTCCCGGGCACCTACGACTATTATCTGTACCGGATTGCCGCCGAAGCAAACGGCACCGCAATAGAAAAGCCGGGACAAACGGCAGGATATGCACAGTTCTCTAAAAGTCAAGGTACAGGTAGTAGCAGCGGAAAAACAGCGGATTCTTTGGGCGGCGGGAACACACGCAGTGCTTTCTCCGGTAAAGCATCAGATGTACATTTCGGTTCACAAGCGGCATCCAGGAATGCAGGCGCTGCGGCACTCTCTTATGAAGAACAAAAAAAACAGCGGGCTGAAAAGCGCAAGCGTGAAAAAGAAGAAGAACATATTTTTGCGCAGCTTGCCGAAACCGAAGATAAGATAAAGGAGCTGGAAACGCAGCTTGCAAGCCCCGAAGTCTATGCTGACGGAGAGAAAGTACGCAGTGTCCAACAGCAAATTCAAACCTTGCAAGCAACCGCAGCCGTGCTCACCGAACAGTGGGAAAATCTGAACTAATTCATAATTAATTCATAGAAAAATAACGGTCTGCAATGGGGCTGTCTAAAAACTGAAAGCCTATCGGCTTTTTCTGTAAGGAAATTATTCATTA
>CAUPUT010000275.1:0-2668 GCA_963514615.1 uncultured Treponema sp. | reverse complement strand
AGAACATCTATGCGGAAGCGGGGATGGGCTGTACCGGCCCCGTCATCCTGCTTGCCGGTGAAGACGCCGAAAAAGCACGTAAGATTTTAACCGCAGCGAGCTATATCTAAAAAGAATTACTGAAATCCGGCAACTGAAAAGACTATCAACAACTCCGATGCTCTGCGTCGGGGTATATTGATATTATCCTGTATGCGTAGCAACATTTTGTTTTTCGATTGAGAGGAGGGGGATATGTTGCTTGTAATGCTGCGGGCTATGGTGATATATGCAGTGGAAAAGATTATACCCGTTTTACTTGGAGGCGGCCTTGTAGGTAGTTTCATGACTTTTATTTATGACTCCCTACAAACTAGAAAGAAACGAGAAAGAGCGACTATTGCACTATATGAAAAATATCACAGTATCGAATTTTATTCAAAAATACGAGTTTCGCTCTGGAAAATACGATTAAAATGGTTTGGCCGTACCCTACGCTACAAAGCTTATCAGCGTGCCGTTGTAGAAGGGTGGAACGGGAATTATGCCCACTCTTATCTGGACATTTCTCCTGAGCGAAGCCCCCGTTCTCTTTATGAAAAATGCTACATCGAACATCACGTAGCTATTTCCGAAACGACCGGCTTAACGGAACATCAGGCGTTGACAATCGGATTGGAATTTTGGGTTACATTAAATGTATTAAGAAAACAGAACCTTATTAATAAGATCGATATATTTAAATCCAAATATAGATATGATCTTCCGTTTATCAGGGATTTTCGAGAGGCTGTAAGAAAAGCAGTACAAGCAGCACAAGAAGCACAAAAACAAAAAACAAAGGTGGAGCTACCCTCGTGGGTGAAGGAAACTGAGGAATTGGAATCCTATTTTGGTTTTACAGAGGCTGACTATAAGTGTAATGAGTAGTATTTTTATAATGTATATTGCCGCCGTTTAATACAAATTTTGCCAACATCCCTGTTTGATTGTCGCTTGACCTTTTAATAAAATAAATTTATTATTGTAAGCATGGGTTTCCTGACGAGCCAACAGGTCAATAAATATTATGATTTTTTCCAGAAGGCAGAAATAACTTTTACGAAAGAAGTTATCCAAGCGATGAATCTTAATGCGCAGCAATCGTCGATACGCTGCGTCGGTGCCGAAGGAGGACCGTGGCCGTGCGTTATCAACTCTTCTTCGATGATAGGCGCAAAGGTCATTGTGCCCCAGCATTGCGGAATATATGAAAAAATATGTGATGGTTCCACAGCAATTTCTCTGTGGTTTTCCTTTTCTCAAACAAATGGGAAAAGCGATCTTTCGTTTTTTGTTTCCGGAAAGGTTGTAAGCTGTACCCCATACACCGTAACGCCCGATCTGCTCTTACTCAATATTGAATATACACAGCGTGCTCCTGACGATTTAATTGAAAAACTGGGGCTTCTTGTCGATGCAAAAGCAAACGCTACCAAACGCGGGGATGAACGCATTGAATTAAATGCGGAAGCAATGCGAAAGCTCTCTTTAAGTAAAAAAGAAACTATTGTCTATATAGAAAATATACCTCGCCGCTGTATCGTGCGGGATATTTCATATTCCGGAGCAAAGTTTATTATGGCGGGGATTGCTCCGTTCTTGCTTAATAAAGATTGCGTATTAAAATTCGATTTTGATGAACCCACCGTCATTGTCGGATTACGCGGTAAAATTATCCGAGCAGAATTGGTCGAAAAACGAAAAGACCTTACTGCAGTAGCGATGACGTATAATGCCTCGGCCGTACCGCTTGCGTATAAAATACGATTGACCCAATATTTTAATCAACAACGCAAAATCTACCCTTAATCCGGCTATAAACATACGTACAATCTTAGTAAGCAATAGGATGCATACAATATGGAAAACTCCGATAAGCAGCTCATTTACATCAAGGTACCTGAGGAATATGCTTTAGCGGCAAAAATCCCCGGCTTTGATTCATCGATACCGCTCCCACTTCTTTTAACGGATGAAGGGAAAGAGTTTAGACCGGAAACTATTTCAGAAGAGATGATTTTAGCCGGTATGCTAAACGTATTCGCTTATGAACGGGATAATCAACATATTGCATACTATCGAGATATTTTTAAGGAATTACGCCCGAATATACTCGAAGAAATGACCAATGCCGCAATTCTAAAGATAAAAAATGCCGATTTTGATTTAGCTGAACAGTTGCTGTTCGCACTTGAAGGTCTATTCCCTGAACATAACCAGACAAAATTGAATGTCGCATTGCTGATGGATGAGCGGGCTCGCTTTTATGAACAAGCCGGTGCGGAAGACTATGCCGAGTATTATACCGACAAAGCTTTTCAGGCTTATAAAGAAGTGTTGGCTGCCGAACCGCCGTTGCCCGATGCCTTTTTTAATGCAGGTTTTTTCTTTATCCGGCAAAAAAACTTTCCTAAGGCAAAAAGCGTGTTTGAAACCTACTTGCATATTGAAACGGCACAAGATGAGTTGACAGCACACCGTAAACAAAAGACTTCCGAGCTGATTAAATGGATAGAAACACAGGCACTTGACGATGAGCTTTTTAAAGGCGCTTTTGATTTTATCCAAATGGGCGAAGAGGAAAAGGCACTTGAAAAAATCCGGGAGTTTTTAGAGCATCATCCTAAAGTGTGGAACGCATGGTTTT
>CAUPUT010000274.1:0-2683 GCA_963514615.1 uncultured Treponema sp. | reverse complement strand
GGAGAAAAACAATATGAAAGTAAGAACCAGCGTAAAGCCTATTTGCGATAAATGTAAGGTTATTAAACGCAACGGAATTGTGCGGATTATCTGCACTAATCCCAAACACAAGCAGCGCCAAGGCTAATGGAGGAAACTGAAGAATGGCTCGTATTTCTGGGGTCGACCTCCCCAATAAACATGTTAATATCGCGTTGACGTATATCTACGGAATATCTCACTCATCTGCAAAAGCAATTTGCGAAAAGTCGAAAATTGATCCGATGCGGATGATCAACGATTTAAATCAGGATGAACTTGCCGCTATCCGTGCCGTTATCGATCAAGATTACAAGGTTGAAGGTCGGCTTCGCACCGAAGTTGCCTTAAACATCAAACGCTTGATGGATATCGGCTGCTATCGCGGTCTTCGGCATCGAAAGGGTTTGCCCGTCCGCGGACAACGTACAAGAACCAATTCCCGTACTCGCAAAGGTAAGAAGAAGACCGTTGCAGGTAAGAAGAAGTAATTTTGGAGGATAAGCTGTGGCTACAACTGCAAAAAAACGAAAAGAAAAGAAAAGCGTATATGAAGGAAATGTCTATATTCAGGCTACCTTTAATAATACCATTATTACCATAACCGATTTGAAGGGCAATGCGTTGTCTTGGGCATCCTCCGGCGGATTGGGCTTTAACGGTGCGAAAAAATCAACCCCCTTTGCTGCACAGACAGTCGCGGAAACGGCTGTACAGCGTGTTCAGCAGTATGGATTGCGAGAAGTTCACGTATTTGTGAAGGGGCCCGGTGTCGGACGTGAATCCGCAATCAGAACGCTTGGCGTTATGGGGTTAAAAGTTCGTTCCATCAATGACGTCACTCCTATTCCGCATAACGGTTGTCGTCCCCGCAAGACCCGCCGTATCTAATAAAAAGGAGTTTAAATGGCTCGTAAAAATCTTTTGAAAGGATTCAAAAAACCAAAAGGTCTGGAGTTTGCGGCAGATGTTTCAAATGACAGCTATGGTAAGTTTACGGCGTCTCCCTTTGAAACAGGCTTCGGTACAACGATCGGCAATTGTTTGCGGCGTGTTTTGTTGTCTTCGATACAAGGGTATGCTATTTCTGCTGTAAAGATTACCTCTTACGGTGATGATGATGTTCCGCATGGTATCTCAAGCGAGTTTGAAGCAATTCCAAACGTAACCGAAGACACGATGGAAGTTTTGAATAACCTGAAACAAATGCGGCTGCGGCTCCCGAATGAGATTGAGCAAGATGTCTTTTTGTTTGATTTTAAAGGCCCTTGCTCCGTTAGTGCAGCCGATTTTGCAAAACCCGGTCAACTTGAAATTTTATCCGGTGATCTCCATATTATGGAGCTGATGGAAAATGCTCATGTTGAGTTAGAGATTCAGGTTAATTTCGGCCGCGGTTATGTACCGGCGGAAACAAACGAAAAATACGTTGAAGTGGTCGGGACAATTTCGTTGGATACTATTTTTAGCCCGGTTCGAAAAGTCAGCTATGAAATTCAACCGTGTAGAGTAGGGCAGCGTAACGATTACGATAAGCTTGTGCTTGAAATCTGGACGGACGGTACTATACGGCCTGAAGACGCTTTAGCGGAAGCTGCAAAAATCGCGAAAGAGCATTTTACCGTTTTTGTGAACTTCAATGAAAATGAATTGCTCGGTGATGATGAAAGCGATGAAAGTGATGAAATGATAAAGCAGCTGCTTGATACGCCTATTTCCGAGCTAGATCTTTCCGTGCGGGCTTCCAATTGTTTGAAAAACGCAAATGTTTCAACCATCCGCGATTTGACCATGATGACCGAGGATGAGATTTCAAAAACCCGAAACGTCGGAAAGAAGAGTTTGCAGGAAATACAAGAAAAGTTGGCGGAACGTAATTTGAGTTTGGGTATGACTGATTACAGTCATTTAAAGAATTCGATCAAGTTATCGAGACAAAAGGAAGAAACAGATGAAGCATAAAAACGGCTTTAATCCGCTTTCACGTACCAGTGCACATCGCCGCGCATTGCATCGTAACATGGTTACATCACTGTTTAAGTACGAGCGGATTACTACGACAAAACAAAAGGCGATGGAGATTCGGAGAACCGCAGAAAAGCTTATTACCCGTGCTAAGGTCGATTCAGTACATAATCGGCGGCAGGCTGCAACCTATATTTGGGATGAGGCAATCTTGAATAAATTGTTTACCGACATCGGTCCGCGCATGAAGGATCGGAACGGCGGATATACTCGCGTGCTTAAATTAGGGTTGCGTGAGGGTGATGCTGCACAGGTCGCAATTTTAGAGCTGGTTGACTATACGCTCGATAAGAGCACGAAGAAGTCGGCAGATGCAAAGAAGGACGGTGCAGACAAGGGCGCTGCAAAGTCAAAGGCAGTGGAGGGCTAAACTATGTCGAAAGCACATCGTGGAAAGGGAATTAAAAGTGTTCCCAATCATGGGCGGGGAACCTGCCCTGTAACCGGCCAAACCGGTGTTAAACTCCTATATGAACAGGAAATTGACGGAAAGAAAGTCAATATCTCAAAAGTCGGCCGTGCAATGCTGAAAAACAAGCAGGCCGCCGAAGCTAAGGCGTAAATAACGCTATGTTTTGCAAAAAACGCTCCTTAAAATTCAGCAGCCGAATAAAATATTAATTTTAGAGGATGCTGAATT
>CAUPUT010000273.1:0-2704 GCA_963514615.1 uncultured Treponema sp. | reverse complement strand
GCTTCTTTATCGTCCGCTGCTAATTCGTAGTAATTAAGGTACTGGTCGTATACCGCTTGTACTGTTTCAAAAGCGTCGCCGGACATATCAATTTCAATACAATCCGATACAAATTTATCGAGGTCTGTTTCCTGATCCTTTACGTAGTTCTCTTTGTAGTTCTTACATTCTTCCGATAAGGGGATTGCCCCTTCGTATTTATATTTTAATTCAATATACAGGTTTGCAAAGTATTTAATAATTGCAGGGTATTCTTCCCGTATCGATTTCAAAATTGTTGAAAGAGACTTTGTGTCTTTGCCGCCTTTTTTATGCTGTACGGAAAAGGGAATGACAAGCATACGGTCTATGGTTGCTTGTTCGTGTGCGTCAAAACGCGGGCTGTGGTTCGTACACATAATAATCTGTGCGGTCGGAGTAAAATCATGCGGGTCTTTGTAAAGTCTGCGGGCGGTAAGCGTATCATTGCCGGTAAGTTCTTTCCATAGTGCAGCGTTCAAATAGCCGTTGCGTTCCGTCTCCTGCACGATAGCAGCGCCTTTTCCTTCAAGGCGGGCAATATACGGGGTTGCTTCGTTCCCTGATACCCGCCGTTTGTTTTGCGAAACGAGAATATCAGCAGGGATGCGGTCTATCATATCAGTATAGACATCTTTGAGTAACTCTATCGTTGTAGTTTTGCCGGTATGCGTTTTCCCGATAAAAATACCACCGTATTTAAATTGCATATTCCGCGACGGGATAAGTGATAAATAATACATCAATGTTTGCAAAGTTTCTTCATTCTTGAAGTTTGATTTCATAAACGCAAGGAAATTAGTCGGTTCTGTAGCTTTCTCTACAGCTTCCATACGGTACGGCAGCACATCGCGTCGGTATTCTTCGGGTGTTGATTTTCTAAAGACAATTTTGTTGCCTGAAAAATCCATAACACCGTCAATCAGTGTGAGCGATTCTTGTACGGTCGGCCCGTCAAAAAGGACGTTTTCACGGAATACTTCCGGCTTAAGACCGGAAAGGTCTTGTGCCAGTTCTACACGGAAACGCCGTGCTTCTATTTTTAATAGCAATTCATATATTTTTGTTTTCCCTTCTCTGGATATTCCGAGAAAAGAACGTAAGACATTTGCAAGAATACTATAAGAAATGCCTGCTATATCCGGTTCACGTGTCCAAATATGTCCGTTAAAAAAATAGTGCTTCTTTTCATTTTCTATATAAATGAGCCGCCCTTGTAGTACATCAGAAACAAGTTGTGAGGCGGAGCGGACACCGCCGGTTGTTAAAAATTGCAACGCATTCGCATTTGTACGCATTGCTTTATAATCGATTTCGACGATTGTTTTCTGCTCTTTAATTTTTGCAAGGATTTCTTTTTCCGGAATGAGCGCCTGTTCAATCGCCTTTCGCAAATATTTTGACGCACTGTATTTTTCACACGCTTCAATCAAAAAATAAGGGGTGTGGTCGTTTTCATTTTCAATCTGTTCAGAACTTGCTCCCCATTTTAATAATTCTTGCGTAATCTGATTGTTTCCGCACGCTTTTATGCAGGCGCTAACGAACGGTTGTACATCTTTATCATCCATATCAGCAAGCGGAATTTTTTTTAAAAGATTGCGTAGTTGCTTAATACTCACTGTGTTGAAGGATTCCCAGAATACGGCAGGTTCTTTTTCTTTTTTTTCCGGCGGAGTATATTCTTTTGCGTCTTCTATCGCTTGCAGTACCGCTTCAAGTTTACCGGCACAGATAGCTTCGTCTTGGTCTTTATACGGGAATTCATCCGGAAAAGAAGCCGTTTTGATTATGCCTTTATACCCTGCTTTTCGTAATGTATCAGGAAGATTTGTTTTTCGTTTGTCGTTTTCGCTGATTGCGACTAATCCTGATGCTTTGCGGCCTGCAATGTCTTTATCAAAAAAAATGACGATTTCGGGAACTGATAATAAATACTGTTTTATTTTAGGGCCGGTTAAACCTTCTGTGCCTCCTGTTGAAAAGACGTTTTCTATTCCTGCAGCAGCGCAGGAAAGAGCATCCATTTCGCCTTCTACTAATATAACCGGTTTCTTGGTATCGATTACGCCGGGCATTGGAAATGTTTTACAGCTTTTTGTGCCGCGTTTTTCACATACGAAATTTTCGTAATAGTGCAGTTTATATCCTGAACCTAATTTGATAATGACACCGGAATGCTGCCAGCTTGAATATCCCTTTTGTGGATGCGGCAGCGGAACACCGGCGCCGCGCAACACGGGTGTACCGGCTTCGGCGCTGGCGATGTCGTAGCCTGGCCAGTAAAAAAAATACTTTACCAAATTTCTTGCAATGCCTGGAGGATAGTCAGTGCCGGAGCCTCTGGTTACGTTTGCCCGTGTCTGGAGAAAGCTCCGTATTTGATTTTCTGCTTTCTTATTGTCGGCAAGATATTTCTCAAATGCAGCGCAGGCTGCAGCGTCCGGCGTAAAGGTTTCTTTCTCTGCTGTTTGTTTTTCCGGTTGTTTAATTGGGATATATCCGCTGCCGAATGCGGCTTCGACTGCTTTGAATTGTTCTTTTTTATCGGTAATACCTTCTAAAATACCTACAGCGTCATAAATATCGCCGTGTATGCCGCAATTTCCTGAATAGCATACAAAATGATCATCAAACAGTTCGCATGACGGGTTTCGGTCTTCATGTTCAGGATTAAAACAACGGA
>CAUPUT010000272.1:0-2706 GCA_963514615.1 uncultured Treponema sp. | reverse complement strand
CTTTTTGCAAAAATTCTATTTTTGCATTTTTAAGGATTTCAGTATAAGTATCGTTTTTCTTTTTTGTTGATTCTGCCATCATTTATATCATAGGCATCAGTTTGAAAATTGTCAAAGGGGGCATAAACGGCGTTCATTTAATTTGTAATTGGTAATGTTTAATGAGTAATTACGCATGCAAACTGCCCATTACCAATTATACATTGCTTATTCCTCCTGCAACCGAATTTCCGTACCATTTTCATCTTCGGTTTGCATGTACAGCTTCCAGTTTTTTTGTTTTGCAGCTTTGAAAGCCGCTCGAAACTCGGCTGAGGCGGGAACGGCCGACCCGCTTTCTTTAGGGAGTACCGTTTCTTCGCCACTCGGGAATTCCGTAACCGTGCAGCCTTCTACCTGTACGGGCGAGCCGTCTGCCGTTACCGCCGTCACGGTTATCTCTTTTTCATGCGGGCTTATACCGAGTACCGCCCTGTTTCTTTTTATTGGAAAAAAGAAAAATATCCCCTAATTTACTTTGAATTTTCCAACTTCCTCTGCCAGCGCTTCAATACTTTGTTTATTTTTCTGAGTAATTTCACGGACTTCTTGCACAGCGTTGTTGATTTGTACAGCGCCGGATGACATCTCGTTCATGCTCTCGGTGATCACACGGGTAAGGCTATCTAGCTTTTGCATCTCTTCTGCAACACCCTCCCCGCCTTTGAGCATTTCTTCAGAACCTGCTTGTACTTCTACCGTTACCGTGTTAATGCTTTTAATCGCAATCAGCACTTCCTTGCTGCCGTTTTCTTGTTCTCTCATCGCTTCGGTAAGCTGATTGCTCATATCCTTTACCTGCTCGGCAAGGGTGAAAATCGTATTAAACTTTTCTTCGACGGTTTTAGAAGAGGTTGAGAGTGTCTCAATTTCACCGGAGAGCATTTTCAGAGTAGCAGTGATGGTTTTCCCCTGTGTTGAAGATTCTTCTGCAAGCTTGCGGATTTCGTCCGCAACGACGGCAAAGCCTTTACCTGCCTCTCCTGCGTGAGCGGCTTCTATCGCAGCATTCATCGCGAGTAAATTCGTCTGCGAAGCAATGTGCTGAATAACGCTGCTTGCTTCCATCAGCGAGCCGGACTCTTCGGCAATTTTCTGCGTTACAGTATTTGAGGTAACAAGAGTCGCTTTGCCATCGCCGGTTGCTGCTGTAAGATTTCTGATTACCTCATCGGTTTTTCCGAGTGTTTGTCCTATAGAGACGATATTCGCAACCATCTCTTCTACGGAAGAAGAGGATTGCGCGACACTCGCCGCTTGTGTTTCGATGCTGTTATTCAGCTGCTTTATCGTACGGACAATTTCTTCGACGGTTGCAGCTGTTTCAGTAACGCTGGCGGCTTGGGTCATTGCCTGCTGTTTAACTCCATCGATATTGGCACTGATTTCATGTACGGTGCTGGCAGTTTCGGTCATATTTGAAGAAAGTTCATTCCCGATTGCTTCCATCATATTTGAGTTGATGCCGACTTGCCGGATAGACGTACCAATTTTTGCGATTGTCTCATTAAAATACCGAGACAAGAGAGCAATTTCATCATTTCCAATCACCGGCAGCCGTACCGTTAAATCGCCTTCGCCTTGCGAGATATCTTTTAAAGCATTCACTACTACGAGAATAGGACGAATAAGTTTAACCGTAGCAAAAAAGACGATCACTAATGTTACAATCAAAATAATGACACCGAGAATATACATTGAGTTTTTTAAAGTTTGTACAGTAAGCATAAATTCATTAATAGGGACTTTGACAATAAGTGTCCAATGTGTTGTCGCCATTTTAGTGAACGCAGCAATATTAGTTATGCCTTTAAAAGTATAATAATCAATCCCGCTCTCCTTTGACTCTATTGCCTTGCGCTGAAAATCCGCAACCGATTGCAAAGCAGGATTAGTTTTTACCATTTCAAGACTATTAGCACTGTTTTCTACAAGACTTTTATCTTTTGCTGCAAAAGTAATACCGTCTTTCCCTAAAATATAACACTCGCCGGTATTGCCGATTTTGATTTTGGACACTTCGTCCGACAGCATCATGGCATCGATAGCAGCACTTAATACTCCGATCACAGCTTTCTCATCATTATAGACAGGAACTGAAATAACGGTATAAAATTTATTAAGGGCTCTTAACACCCGCGGCTCGGCAATAAATCTATTGCCTTTTGCCGCTTCACGAAACCAATCGCGATCGGTCATCACTGTGCGGCCGCCGTCCGGATTATATCGTATACCTTCCAGATCGCACACACCGAAAGATGAAATTGCTTTGTTAATTACAATATCTTTTTCCAGTAAAAATGCTTTTTGCGTATACGAGAGCGTATCATCATGTAAAATAGGAGAGCGGGCAAGTGTTTCCAGTATCTGAAAAAGCGCCTCTAATTTTCCATCGAATACCGCTGCCATATCGACTGCTTTGTCCAGCAGATACACATTGATTTTTTCAGTTACCGCTTTTTTCGCAATCTGAATAGCAGTTATCGCCAATACAATACCGGAAATAAGAATAAGCGAACCGAAAATAAGAATAAATTTCTTTTGTATTGAAAAACTCTTTTTCATTGTGAACCCTCGTATAATTAAGAATTCATAATTCATAATTAAGAATTATGTTGTATGGTTGATTATCAAGTGGCATGGAGGACTTCTATTCTTATTTTTAAT
>CAUPUT010000271.1:0-2713 GCA_963514615.1 uncultured Treponema sp. | reverse complement strand
CGGGGGATGTGTATTGGGGACAAACCGTTACGAATGCCTACCTCAGCAAGGATAATTCCAGCTACTTTGAAACCGATTTGAACATTACCGACTGGCTGCGGCAGTTTTCCACAGAGCAGGACGAAGCATACGTACGCGGCTTTTTGGGACGCATGCTCTTTACCGGCGATGAGTCGCTCAAACCCGTCAAGGTGCTTTCCGGAGGAGAAAAGGTGCGCTGTATGCTCAGTAAGCTCATGCTTTCCGGCGCCAATGTCCTCATTATGGATGAGCCGACCAATCACCTCGACTTGGAAGCTATTACCAGTTTAAACGAAGCGCTCATCGCCTTCCCCGGCGTAGTCCTATTCAACTCGCATGACCACGAATTCATCTCGTCCATTGCAAACCGCATTGTAGAAATTACCCCCGGCGGTGTTATCGACCGGATGATGCCGTTTGACGACTATATCCGCGACGAACAGGTGCATGAATTGCGTAATCAGTATTACGGCGGTGCTGCAAAGAAGATATTGATTTAGCCTTTCCGTAAGCCTTTTGAAATATACGGTACAGATACGAGGCGCGAGCACAAATTAACCGCAGGCGTATCTTTGATACGTTGAGGATTAATTTGTGCGCAGCAACGAAGTAGATGCACCGTATATTTCAAAAGAGCGCTTGACATGATTACCAATATCCTATATACTCGCTCCGTTATTTAAAGACATGGGCTATTAGCTCAGTAGGTAGAGCAACGCCCTTTTAAGGCGTGGGTCGATGGTTCGAATCCATCATAGCTCAAAAAAGACTGCAAGATTGATTGCAGTCTTTTTTTTTACACAATTAATTTTGATATAAAGTCATCTTTAAAAACCTGGTTAGATTTTTAGAGGGCAACTCAGTTAAAAGGAGAAAACCAATGACACCCCCGATAGAAGTAGAGGTTAGAAGCTACGAACTGGACGCATATAATCACGTAAACAATGCTATATATTTAAACTACTTGGAATACGCCCGCATGGAATATCTGCGCAGAATCGGGTTTGATTACGTTGGGTTAATCGAAGAAGGCTATATGCTCTATGTAACGCATATCGATATCCGCTACAAATATTCCGCGCGCCTCTACGATAAGCTCCGCATTGACGTTACGCCCATCAAACTCGGCAAACTTTCGGGAACTTTCCGGCAGGTCATCACCAATCCGGAAGGATATGTCTGCGCTGAAGCAGAAGTGTCATGGGGCTGTGTAGATAAAACCGGTAAACCGGCAAAACTACCGGACAAGTATTTTGTTGCAGGACTCATGCCGGATGCGTAAAAGCTTATTCATGCAATACGTTTTACCTGCACTCGGCACTGTTATGCATTCATTTTCTCTTTTAGTCATATCCGCATAATCTTCTTTATTTGCTGGACACCTATTAGCAAAAAGTCTATACTTTTCTTGTATATAAGCAATATACGCTCGGATCCGCTTATTATCACCTTTCACAAGTGGATACCATTTTTATCATAAAAAAAGGAGCCTTGACAAAATGCCCCTCCTCTCCGCTAACCAAAGGCGAGCCGAAAAAACAAAAAAACGCTTTTCTCTCCGTTACAAACTGATCATCATCTTCGGGTTTTTGATTTTGACGGCAGGACTTACCGAAGGCGTTCTTGCAATTAGAACCGCCCGCAAAGCCGTAACCGAAAAGATAGAAACACACTTAATCGATAAAGCAACCGATACGGCGGAAGTTTTGGACGGGCGCGTAACCGCACTTTTCCAGTTTTTGGAAGGTATTGCACGTATGCCCGTGCTCAGTGATCCGGAGCGCCCGTATACCGAAAAGGTAGCGGCATTGGGTAAAGAAGCCGCTGCAAACGATACATTGCTGAAGATAAATATAGCCGATTTGGACGGAACCTTGCACATGGCAAATCAACGCACCATCAGGGTTGACAATCAAGATTGGTTTCGGACAGTTAAGCAAGGTAAAAGATTTTTATCCGAACCCTTTGTATCGGCTGCTGACGGTCAGCTGATCATCGTATGCGGTGTTCCCATTTTTGATGCAAACAAAAATGTTGCAGCGCTGCTGAATGTTTCTTTACGCGGTTCATGGCTTTCCGATCAAATTAATGATATTGTCGTAGGCAAAACAGGTATCTGCTACATTTTAGGACTAACCGGAACAACCATTGCCGATAAAGATATGGAATTGGTAAAAAATCGTATAAATTTCGGCGAAGAGGCGAAAAAAGATGCCTCTTTCAGTTCTCTCGCTGCTTTTGAAAAAACGGCGATCGAAATCGACGAACCTTCCATCGGTTTTTACGAATACAAGGGCGTGAACAAAATCGCCTCTTATGCAACGATGAAAACAACCGGATGGACAGTTGTTATAAATGCTCCCAAAGAAGAATTTATGGGAACGGTAAACGAACTGCGACTTGAAATGATTATTATCGAAGCTATCATCTTGGTTATTACGCTGGTCATCGTCTACTTTATCGCCAGAACAATGATAAAACCGATACAAACAGTAGTTTCTGCTTTACAAAATATTGCGCAAGGAGAAGGAGACTTAACGGCGCGTCTGTCGGTGCACGGCAATGATGAGATAACTGACTTGTCCGAATACTTCAACGAGACAATTGCGAAAATCGGCGCTTCAATACAAGCGGTTAGAACAAGCAGTGATGAAATGGAAGAAATCGGCAATGAGCTCGCTTCCAATATGAC
>CAUPUT010000270.1:0-2735 GCA_963514615.1 uncultured Treponema sp. | reverse complement strand
CATGTTTCTTAGCGACATGAGCTTTAATGTTCTTTTCCAAACCGTTCCAATATTCTCTCATTTCAGGAATTCCCATTCTTATGTTGAACATTACTCAATATCCGCATAGGCAGAAAAATCAATGGGTTCGGAAACAAGTCCTTTATTGAAATTTTCCATGCTCGAATCCATCATTTTGAGAGTATTCACTGAAACTTGAAGGGGTTTTGTAAGTTCACGAGGTTCAAGTAATATTCTGCCATCGTCATATTCTTCGACATGGAAGTATTCGTAGAACGCATTCCGCAATGTTATCCTTTTTTTTGAGTCGATTTTTGCATCATAGGATTTTAAAACTGTTGCCGGCATAATCCATTTCCTCACGGTGGGAATCCCCACTTTTAAAGTATAAGCTTAAAGATAGAAAAATCAAGTCTCCCGTACTTGATTTTATCTACCCATCACGCGCTGTTAATGTTTATAAAGATACTGAAAGTATTCCATATCGGTTGATAATATCTTTTCGGTATCGGGAAGTGCGTTTTGGTATACTTCAAGACTCTTCCAAAAACTGTAAAACTCAGGGGACTTGCCGTACGATGCAGCATAGATTGCGGTAGCCTGCGCATCTGCCGTTCCCTTTATCTTCTCCGACTCGGAATACGCCTTTGACAGGATGCTCTTTTTCTCGTTTTCCAACTTACCGAGCCACTCCGCCTTTTTTCCCTCACCGGTAGAACGGAAGGTCTGGGCAATCTGATTCCGTTCCTTAATCATCCTATTATAGACCGAAACCTGCAATTCGTCGGAATATTTTATCTCTTTAAAGATGACATCGATAACCTCAATGCCGAAATCTTCCAGCTGCATATTCGCCTTCTTTAAAATTTCGGCGGCCAGCACATCGCGCCCTTTTTCGATAGCGGCATATACCACCTTTTCCGAACCGGTTACCTCCTCCAGCTTCACTTCGTCCGTATTCAATCCGAATTGCTCTTGATGGACGGTTTCGTTAATGCTGTTGGTAGTGCGGACAACATCATCCAAACTGTTGACGGTGATAATATCCCGTACCGACGAATCGATAATATCGGAAAGCCGTGAATATGCGCCTTCGTATGTTACAAGCGACTGATAAAACTTACGGATATCCGAAATACGCCAACGGCTGGTCGTATTCACCTCGATAAACTGCTTTTCTTTGGTGAGGATTTTTTGAGGATCGCCGTCGATGCGTAACAGTTTTGCCGTGTATCGATGCACCTGATGCAAAAGCGGCATTTTAAAATGGATTCCCGCCTCCGTTTCGGTTTTAATAATCTCTCCGAACTGAGTGATGATGGCCGTCTGCCCCTCATTTAAAACATAAAACGGCTTTACCGACAACACAAGAATAAGAATAAACACCACTACTGCGCCAAACCGCACGGTCTTCTTGGCCTTTACCGGATCTATTTTACTCGCTCTCACTGCTCCCCTCCCGAAAGATTTTTTAACGGTAAGAAATTTTTGACGTTTTTATCGATGAAGATTACCTTGTCGGTATTTGAAAATATCTTATCGAGTGTTTCAAGATAGAGCCGCCGCTTGGTAATATCGGGCGCCTTGCTGTACTCGACATACACGGCATTAAATCGGGCGACATCTCCTTCCGCCTTGTTGACCCGTTCCGCCGCATAGCCGCGCGCTTCCTGAATCATCCGGTCGGCCTCTCCTTTCGCTTTAGGGATTTCCTTGTTATAGGCTTCTTTGCCTTCGTTAATCATCCTGTTCATATCCTGAATGGCGATGTTAACATCCTCAAAGGCTTGCTGCACGTCAGCAGGCGGAATAACGTTTTGCAGCTGCACCGACGAAACCGCAATGCCGAGCCCCAGCTGCTTATACTTTTCGTTCATAATCTCCTTTGCAGAAAACTGAATGGAGTCGCGTTCCGACCCCATAATATCCAAAATAGCACGGTCGCCGATTAGACTGTTGATTGCCGCAGTGGACACATCGCGGACGGTGTTAATCCGTTCTCCTTCTTCAACATTAAAGAGCCATGCCTTAGGGTCGATAATGCGGTACTGTACCGTCCATTCAACATTGATGATGTTGAGGTCGCCGGTCAGCATAGAAGATTCGGTGAGGATATTATTCCGGTACTGACTCCGGTCTGATGCCATCGTCGTACGAAAGCCGAATTCTTCCTTTTGAACGGTTGTAACCGGAATGTGATACACCCGCTCGACAATCGGGATAATAAACTGCAACCCGGGCTGCAGCGTCCGGTTGTACTTACCGAGCCGAGTTACCACACCGTTATCCGTTGTCGAAACAACGGTAAAACTGAAAAATGCCAAGATAACGAGTACAACCGCTGCGCCTATCGCAACAAGCTGTCCGTTTTTTAATTGCTTCATTGAAACTCCCTCCGGGTAAACGCATCAGATATTTTGTAGTACACCCCCGCAGAATATATAAGCAGTCCGACCAGAGTTTCGCCGCGTTGCGGCTCAAATGGTCGTCCAGCTTATATATTCTGCGGTATTTGACTCACTTCTCTGATGTGTTTGCTCGTTTGTTATCATAAAATTATGCATCCTCTTCGTTAAGCAGTTATACATGAATGTACAACTGCTTAACAGGCTCTTTTCAAAAGGCTAACGCAAAAAGTTTATTCAAACAACCACAGCCTCCGGTATTCTGCGGTATTTGACTGGCTTATCTGATGTGTTTGCCGGTCTTTTATCATAAATTGAGCGAGATTTTTT
>CAUPUT010000269.1:0-2743 GCA_963514615.1 uncultured Treponema sp. | reverse complement strand
TAAAACTTGAACTGCACGATCGCCAAAAGCGAATCGAAGAGTTGGAGAATATAGTGCTTGTCTTTAGAAACGATCAAGCAAAGATCGAGGAAGGTATCATCAATGCGCTCAATCACTTGAGCGCATTTGAAGACACTGTATACCAAGCAGCAAATTCGACAGTTGCTCCTGCGGTACATGAAGCAGCTCCGGCCGCGAACGAAGCACCGGAAATGCAGGCGACAGCATTAAATGCCGTTGAGGCCGTTGCACCTGAACAGCCCAATCCCGTACACGAAGACACTTCGGAAACTCAATCACCGGCTGCTGTTGCCGAGACAGAACCGCAGTCCATTCAGCAAGAAGCTCCAAATCATTCCAATCAGCTGGATATCTTTTAACAATGGCAGAACGCAAAGGGCGATTGCAAATCGATCTGTTAGGTACGTCATTTGCGCTTGAAGCGGATCAACCTGCTGAATATTTACAGTCAATCTATAAACATTATAAAAAAGTCGTCTCGGAGGTTCAACAAACGTCCGGCGTTAACGATTCATTGCGCATTGCGATTATCGCCGGTATCTTGTTGTCTGATGAACTGAGCAAAGAGCGACTTAATCCACAAGCGCTAATTCCGCAGCATGAAACAGAGGTCTTAATCGAGCAATCGGCAAAAAAGATGATCGAAGATATCGATTCAATGATTTACTCTATCGCTCCCGCACATGATGAACAAGCATGACTCTTTTTATCGATGCGGATTCCTGTCCGGTACGAATCCGCGAAATTATTTGCAAAACGGCGCAGCGGTTACAAGTTCAAGCGATCTTCGTTGCTAATCGATTAATTCCAATCCCTAAAAATTCTTATTGCACTACTATCGTAACTGAAGCTGAGGAGCAAGCGGCGGATATCTATATCCTTGATCATGCAACACAGGGAGATATGGTTATTACTCGTGATATTCCGCTTGCGAAACAGCTTGTCGATGCTCATATTAAAGTGATTAATGACCGAGGTGTGGTGTATACTGCTAATAATATCGGAGAACGGTTATCTATTCGGAACTTTATGTATGAATTATCGGTAAACGGGCTTGCTCCCGAACGGACTAAAGCATTCGGTAAGAAAGAAGTTATGGAATTCGCTCAAGCTTTAGATCGGGAGACACAGTGTCTTCTGAAAAACGTTCCTTGATACTTTTTAGTCTTGGTATAACTTCGAAAAACGCATCGGTAATTTCGGGATCGAATTTTGTGCCGCGTAGTCGCCGTATCTCTGCCAAAACTTTGTCTTCACTCCATTCGTCTTTGTAGACTCGCTTACAGGAAAGTGCATCGTAGACATCGGCCAATGCGGTAATACGTGCGCCAAGAGGAATTTCTTCCCCGATAAGCCCTTGTGCTGCGGTATGTGCGTTGTTGTATTTTAGGATAGCTCCCGTTTCTTGCGAGATATGTCCGGGATAACCGGTGCCATCCCAGTTCTCATGGTGCCGTAGCGCAATATCCCGCGACATGGCATCAACTGCCGAATTTCCCGACAGGAAGAGCCTTGATCCACGCCATGTATGGCTTTGCATAATCTGATACTCTTCGGGGGTCAGTTTACCGGGTTTTTTAAGTATCGAATCCGAAATACCGATTTTTCCAACGTCATGCAACATCGCAGCAATCTTTAGCGCATCGCGGAATTCTTCGCGTTCGTGTCGGTGTACATTATGATTAAATGCCCAACGGTCATAAATTTCTACTGCGTAGTTGGCCACTCGATGTACATGCAGCCCTGTTTCCCGAGGATCGTGCAGTTCCGCCATTTGTACCATACGAAGAATCATTTCACGGGTGAGTGATGCATGCATAAGCGTCGTGGCAGCATTTGCGGCAAAATGGGAGAGAAACATTTCGTCATCGGAAGTAAATGCACGGATATGGCCGTGTATGTCAAGTGCATTAATCATCTGTAAAACACCTAATACATCGTCGGATACGGCAATGAGCGGCATTGTCAATGTAGAAACTGTTTTATAGCCTGTTATTGTATCGCTGATGGTGCCGAATCGATACTGTTTATCCGAGGAAATCGCATAAACATTAGGTTCGTTAATAAGTTGTTTTGTTTTAACGGCTGCGCCGGCAATGGTTTCATCACTGATCGGAAAAGTAAAAATACTAAAAGGAAGTTTTTCTCCGGGCTTTAAGCGTTTTTGTAGCGTTGCGTTCTGTGCATAATGAATAACAAGCTGGTTCCCCTCAACAAGATAAATGGAACCTGCATCGGCATTCAATGCTTGCCGCGCTTCGGTTAATATCCTTTCCAGTAAGATATCTTTATCACGAATACTGTATAATCGGGAAGTGATTTGCATGATATCAAACAAAATTTCTTCCCGTGTTTTTACTATCGGCATCGTATCCATAACATTTCCTCTCTGCCTATAATAACAATATAGGGACTTTAATAGTATCACCTAATATGCAGTATGACAATACGGATTCTTGTCATTTTAACCGAAAGCGCTCGCTGCAAATTTCAGGGTGTATACTCAATTTCGTAAATACAACCCTATAGTTGCTTTTTACCGCTTGTTAGCCTATAATACTACCCATGCTGAGCCGAAATACCGCATACTCGCAGTACCAACCGCTTTCCCCTGCCGTAAGCCTTTTGCAAAAGGGGCTTGACAGGCCCCTAACCGGCAGCATAATTCTCACAGCTCACAGCTCACAGCTCACAGCTCACAGCTCACAGCTCACAGCTCACA
>CAUPUT010000268.1:0-2749 GCA_963514615.1 uncultured Treponema sp. | reverse complement strand
CGAATGGGCTGATGAACGGAAGATGGCACGGCCGCTTCAGGTTGAACATGAAACTTCCCGACTATAATGCGCCGTCCGCACTCGCTGCCGTGCTCGATGAACATGGGTTCGGGATGCAGAAAAAATTCGGACAAAACTTTTTGATTAATGCTCATATACGGCAGGAGCTGGTTTCCGCACTCGGTCTTTCCGCCGGAGATGCTGTATGGGAAGTCGGCCCGGGACTCGGCTCGATGACATCGCTGCTGTTGGAGGCCGATGCCGATTTAACCGTGTTCGAAATAGACCGCGGCTTCGTGCAACTCTTAACATCTTATTTCGGTTCATATCATTCGTTTCATTTAATAGAAGGCGATGTGCTTAAAACATGGAAGGCTGAATATCAACGGCATGCACCGAAGGCCTTTTTCGGGAATCTGCCGTACAACATTGCGGCAAAGCTCATCGCGGCGACAATCGAAGCCGAGTGTTTTTTTGACTGTATGGTTATAACCGTGCAAAAAGAGGTCGGTCTCCGGATGACCGCGGTTCCGGGAAGTGCGGATTATTCGTCGTTTTCGGTGCTGTGCCAATGGGCGTATGATGTAGAGCCGATCCGTGATATTGCTCCCGCCGCCTTTTGGCCTAAGCCGAATGTCGAATCACGGGCGCTCCGTTTTACCAAAAAGGAGTCCCCGCAGCCGGTACGTGATGCACGTCTTTTTTTAAGTCTTGTCCGCGGCCTTTTCAGTGCGCGGCGTAAAACGGTGAAGAATAATTTGAGCACGATTCTCGCTGCCAGAGGAAAAAAGACGCTGTCGGCGGCATCCCTGTTGAAAGCGGCCGAAATCGATCCCGCTGCCCGTGCGGAATCGCTGACCGTCTATGATTTTATCCGATTATCGGATACACTTTGCGATGTGTAAAAGCTCGGTTAGCTTTTATATATCTTCGACGAGGTTCCGATGAAGAAGCGATTGCGTTGTACCGCGTTTTTTATTCTGTGTATGATGACCGCTGCACAGATGCCGTTGATTGCGGACGAAAAAAAAGAAGATCATACGCCGGTTCCCTATACCAAAGAGGAGTTCCCACTTTGGCAACGGGAACTCCGGCGTTTTGAAATACTGTCTTTCGGGGCGCTTCCCTTTGTTACGTTGCTGTCTTTTTGGGGTTACGATATGATTCGCGCGGCGAAACATCCTAAGGATCCCGGTTATTATCCGTGGCCGCTTAAAAAGGCTGATAAAGCCGTAGCACTTACCGAAAAAGAACAGCTTGATGTGTTCCTTACCGCCGCCGGCATATCGGTAACGATTGCCTTAATCGATATAACATACCGTGCGATTAAACGTTCCGCAGCAAAAAAACGTTTGGAACGAGAGAGTGCCTTTACCGAAGACCCTATTCAGTTTACACCGATAAAGCCATCGGATGAAGATGATGCTCAGGTTCTAAAGCGCATGACTGATGTTGCGCTGTCTGTCGGATCTATCGGAGGAATTGCTTCATTATTTAAAAATAATACTGCAGCGGCTCCTGCCGGACATGGCAGCGGCGCCGATACTGCCGCACGATAGTATGACTAAAGTATTTGAGCTTGAGGTGCCGGAAGGTACCGGTAAACTGAGGCTTGATGCGTTTTGCAGTAGTGTGCTTACCGGTATGACTCGTTCGCAGCTGAAAACGGGGATGCAATCCGTGCAGCTCAATGGGCGGCAGGCAAAACTTTCAAGTACGGTACAAGCGGGCGACCGTATCACACTGATGTGGGAAAATCCGCTCCCCGATGTTCTTGTCCCCGAACACATTCCGCTCCGTGTCTTGTATGAAGATAACGATGTCATTGTGGTGAATAAACAGGCCGGTATGGTCACGCACCCTGCGGCGGGCAACTGGACGGGGACGCTGGTGCAGGCGCTTGCGTATTACCGCTTGTACACGTCGCCTATTCATGATGCATTCGCCTGCCTACTCGAAGCGGAGCAGGGGAGGGGGCGTTTTGCCGAGCTATTGCGTGCAGGTATCGTTCACCGGCTTGATAAGGATACCTCCGGCATCCTTATCACCGCCCGTAGTGCTGAAGCGGAATCCTTTTTAAAAAACGAATTTAAGCTGCGGCGCACGGAAAAATATTATCTCGCAATCCTGAACGGCGTACCGGAAAAACCGGCCGGTATTATCGAAACGTCGGTATTCCGTGACGGGCATAGCCGCATTCGGTTTGCCGCCTCGGCAGATTTGTCTAAGGGAAAATATGCCTGTTCCCGCTATAAGGTGCTGCGGGTGTATGGGCGGTATGCACTGGTGCTCTTTAAAATCGATACCGGAAGAACCCACCAAATTCGGCTCCATGCGCGGTTTATCGGCTGCCCGGTGGTCGGGGATCCGCTCTATGGCAAAAAAGAAACCGAATGGAAGGCATACGGGTTGATGCTCCACGCGTATCGGCTCGGTATTACGCTCCCTTCAACACGGGAAAAAGCCGTGTTCACCGCCCCGCCGCCCCGAAAATTCCGGACTGTCCTGCGCCTTTTGCAGACGCGGCAGTCACAAGGGTATAGCTGAGGTATTAACAAGGCAATCGCATCACAAATATTTTAAGCGATTGTTTTCCTTTTGCACGAAATTTTATCTAAAATTTCGTGCAGTTTATTTTAAAAAAGGCAATCACATCAGATAATATGTAGATCAAAATCGCAGAATAAATAGACTGTGAGACCATTTGAGCCATCTTCAACTGTTGTACATCCGTGTACAACAGTTGAAG
>CAUPUT010000267.1:0-2794 GCA_963514615.1 uncultured Treponema sp. | reverse complement strand
ACAACTTGCAGTCAAAACTATACACGGATGTATAGTTTTGACGAACGCTCTGCGTTGGGGGCGTTGATTAATATGCAACGGGTTGTCCTAAAAGTGTGCAGCTTTTAAGACAGCCTTTTGTTGGTTTATTTTTTTACTGAAAAATAGTGCAAAGACCATGCCTTATCATCGATCAAAATGTGATTAAACAACCAATCGCGTAAAAAACGTACAAATGAGTTGGGAACAAATTGTTTGCCGTTTTTATAGGCATTGACGGATTTTAAAATTTCTTTAACGAACAGCTCATGTTTTTGTTTGTGCTCCTTTAATCCCGGATAATTGATTTCTTCCATTATAGCTTCTTCATCTTTAAAATGAATCATTACATACTCAACTAATTCTTTCATCACGCTTTTAAACGTTTCTTCCAGCTCAGCTTTTTCCCCAAGACACGCATTATATAAACTATTAATTAAATCTACTAAGTGGCGATGCTGTTTATCTACATGCGGAACTCCAACATCATAGCTGACATCCCACGAAACAAATTTCTCCATCATTAACTCCTATAATATATACAAGTTTACGGTTGAGCAAACTCAGGTTAAATGAAAGCCGTGCTATTTGTACGGCTTTTATTGTACGCGCCTCATATTAACAACTATTGCACATTTTACAAGCGATGTAAAGGCGGCTATTCAATCAAGGCAAACGCATCAAGCAGTTGTGTCATATCCGCCACTGACGGCGGTGATACTAATCAGCCACAAGGGGCTGTCTAAAAACTTCAGTTTTTGGACAGCTTCCTTAGATTTAGATGCGAGATAACAGCACAGTTACCGGAGGGCATCAGCTTTTAAAAGCCAGCGGTAAAATTCCATACCGCTAACCGGTTTGTCGGGTTCAAAGTTTTTGCCGTCTGTAAGCGGTACAATATCTTCTTCTACCGTACCGACTATCGCGTCAAAATAAACCCCGTCCATCATCACATCGGGGATGGGCAGCCGCCGTTTACTGGTATAATAGCGCGTGTATCTCTTCAATCGAGTTTCATCATTACCGACAATCAAATGCCATAAAAACAGCGCTGCATCTTTTTTTGACGCAAGATCCTTCAAAACATCACGCTCCGGATTGTACCACCCATCTTTTTGCAGATATTCGGCCAGCAGCGGCGGTTTCCATTCTGCCGTACCGGTTATAAAATCCAGCGCGTTCGTAGAATCTTGCGTAAGCGTTGCCATCTCTACTAATGAAAGTTGAGGAGTTTGCAATATCTTTTCAGAAGATTTCCGAATGGAAGCCCCGTCTATTGTATAGAGCTGTAAACTCTGCTCCCGTCGTTCACTGTAGAGCCGTTGATATTCTGCAGGCAAAAATGAAAGCGAAGCGTCAAAGGCCGCGAGCGCATTCCGATAATCCTGCGCTGTGAAATAAAGTCCTCCAAGTTCCGCTCCCAACCGGTAATATGTCGGATTTTGTACGAGTCGCTCTTCCAAATATGCTCGCCGCGTTTCCTGATCGGAAATAAGCCGCGCCGAAACTAACTGAACGTATTCATCATATTCATTTTGCCGCCCGGCAATAGTTAACTGTTTACGCGCTTCATTCACTTGTCGTTGCAATAAATATACGTCTGCAGAAAGAGCATAGAGCCGCGCCAAATATGAAGAATCGGTAGACGGTTCTTGCAATAAGGTGTCGATATCTGCTTGTATCCGTTTAACCTGTTCGGAACTATATTGTATTCGCTGCGAGACGATAGCAGCCTCAAGCGTTTCAAGCGTCTTTTCATGCATAGCGCCCGCATCGCCGGAATATTTGATATCCTTTTGTACCGAAGCACATGAGATGCTGCATAAAACGCAATAAAAAAACGTGGCACTTATAATTGAAAAAATAAGTACGGCGCGCTGCACCTTGCATTTCGGTATAGTGATGGAATTTACAATCCGACTTCGAAAAAATTGAATGCTATAATTATACATTGCTCGGCTCCTTTTTATATAATAGCAGACTTCACCTCAAAGTGTATCTGAAAAGGACGAAACGGGGATATTGATTAATTTTTATTATGAATAATGAACGGCAACGATGTGGAACGCACCGTTGCCGTTTTATGCTGCTGCCGTTGTACCGGCAGCAATTAAGAAATCTCTAATTAGAGATACTTTCTATCCTGTATATAAATCGATTAGGGATAGGTACGGCGGGGTTTCTCCTGAGCAACATTAACGCGGAGACGGCGCCCTTCGAATTCCTTTTCGTTTAATTCTGCGATAGCATTCTGCGCTGCTCCTTCATCAGCCATTTCAACAAATCCGAAACCCTTTGAACGGTTGGTGAACTTGTCTTTAATTACGACTGCTGAAACGACTTCGCCGTAAGTTCCAAACAAGGTTGACAAACCTTCTTCCGTGGTTGCGTAATTTAAATTCCCTACATAGATTTTCTGAGCCATACTCAAATCCTTTTTACCCTTTACGGTACTAAATAATGAATCCATACGGAAACAATTTCTATGAGACCTTTATTTGAGTATGTAAGCTGAACTTTCGGCGCTATCATTAACAGAAACAACGATCACGTAGACAAGCTTACTGTAACACAGTTTCGATAAGCGGTCAACTAACCAATGCATACATAAAAAAAAGGCTTACGCACTTTTGTGTGTAAGCCTTTTTTTATGCACAGGATTGATGTGTGCGGAGAGTTTAATCCCCCGGCGCTCTTCGTCTACACGCTGCGTCGGGGATGTTGATTAATACATTCCGCCCATACCGCCCATGTCGGGAGCGGGAGCCGCCGGAGC
>CAUPUT010000266.1:0-2799 GCA_963514615.1 uncultured Treponema sp. | reverse complement strand
ACATACGCAGCCGATGCTTGCGGCGCTTTTTTATGAAAATACCGGAAGTACGGCAGGCCGCCTATCCCCGAATCTAAAAAAACATAGTTTTTGTGCATTTAATTCCTCATAAACAAATTCATAATGTAGAGCGTATAATTTATAATGTATGATTATAAATTATGAATTAATTTATGGAGGGCATTTTACTTTTTCCATTCATTTTGTCCGGAACCTCTTGTTGTATATTGTAAAAGGATATTTTTATACAAACTTGCTTTAAATATCAGCAAAAAACGTATTTAACAACAAATCCAATAGAATATCTAAAAATAGCAAACCTATTCGTACGAGAAATTTAATTTCCCTGCGCTTTGCATCGTATATATTGAGTTCGTAAAGAAGTAAAACTTCAATTCATAAAGTGAATTGCGAATCGTTTTTTCAAGAGATCGTCTTAAATATACCACAGGAAAAAAAATGTTGCAAGAAAACCCACGGATGCCGGTGGTTTCAAACAGAAACGAAATGTTTGCTTTGCAAAAAACTCGCAGTCAGAAATGTACAAGGATGTATATTTTTGACGAGGTGTTTGCAGTCGGCTTTCATCCTCTTTATTACAGCGCAGAGCGCCGGTTTATGAAACTCTCCGCACGAATCACTCAACCTTACTAAAAGTAATCGCCAAACAAAGTTCAAAACAACCAAAATGTTTAAACGATTCGGCGCTTCCGTTTAAAAGATTATACAAGTTATCTCTCGTCGATAAACGGTGCACATAGCCACGTCAGTTCGTGTTTATTTGCAGTAAGATGGACAATTTTTGAATGAGGAATTTCCGCAAAGCGGCGGATCGTATCGAAGTCGGGTGCTCCCTGCATTTTGATTGTGCAGATAAATTTTGAACAAAGACCGCTTGCCCGCCACCGTTCAATCCATTCCAGTAAGCGGGGCGGATAACAAATAACGTCGGAACATACCCAATCCTGTTTACCGAGACTTTCGGGAGTTAATGTAAACGCGTCATGCTGCATAAAGGTAATCCGCGGTTCACGCATCAAAAAATCCGCCAGCGGACTCCGATCGATAGCGGTTATCTCTGCTCCCAGATTATTCAGTACCCATGTCCAGCCGCCGGGACAGGCCCCCGCATCCACACAATGGGAGCCGCGCTGAGGTAATGCCCAGTCTACCGGTATTACCGATGGAACAGCCGTTCCCCTTCGCTCTCCAGAAACAGCTTCTATAGGCAAGGAGTGTGTTTCGGTATTATCGGTTTCAGTGCCGCAGCTTTCGGCGATGCGAGTTTCAGTGTAGTTGGTTTCGGCGGCGCGAGTTTCCGCAGCACACCGATAGTAAAAGTCTAACAGGGTTAAGGCTTCCCACAGTTTAAGGTAGGCGCGGCTCGGCGGGTTTTGATGGTCTTCGGTAAAACGGATAACGCCGAGCGGAAACGGCGACGAGGTTTTCGCAGATGCAAACAAGGTATGTTCATCTAGCAACGACCACACCCCCATACCGGCAAGCGGCACGGTATACGGAAATGCTTTTTCTTTTTTGCTGATATACGGCAGTTTTTCCCTAATCAATTCCGCCCGCCTAAAACAGTTGAGCGGATAGTGCGCCCAATTTCGCTGAATACCTCGCAACAGCTCCGCCGCTTCTCCAATACTGCGGAACCGTACCACAAACGGTTCTTCCCAGTACAGCTGTTTCCAAAATACTTCCCGCTCTATTCCTTCGCAATACACAAGCTTACTTGATGGAACATTACTATCGGTCAACTTAAAATCACTACAGCCCTCGGAAACGGAAGAAAAGCGCCACATGCGCCCGGACAACCCATCAGTCTGCAAAGCCAGCTCATCATCCAAATGCGATTCAAAACCTTGTACCGGTATCCATGCCTTACCGGCTAACTTACAAACAGATCCATAAGGTTTTGCAGCGGCAATTTTACACAGATCAATCATCATAATAGTCTTTTCTTTTGTATCGGCAAAAACAATAGGGCATAAATGAGATTAAATCAATAGTATGGTATAATAAGAATCCGAGGTATAAGCAATGAACAGATATAAACAATTGTATTATAAGCTTTTTACAAAATTTGATCATGTTCATCACGGTTGGACAAACTTACATTTCTATTATTATGATTATTCCATAACAGTAGATTTTTCGGCGATAATGGATTCATTTCCGAATTTTTTACAATGGATTAAGCGTGTCGAAAATTTAGAAATACATAAAAGGGCATATGTGAATATCGATCAGGAAGGATACTATAAAAGATTAACATGCAAAAAAATTAGTGAAACGTTGCTGAGTTTTACTATTCAATTCGATAATCGTTTTAGTTTTAAAATTGAGGGAATCGATTCAAGATATTTTATATGTCAATTACTTAAAACGTTACATAATTACACTGTACAGTTTCCGAACGAGCCATGGACAGGAATCAAGCTTGATAAATTAATATATACTGAATGCGGCTCTCTAATAGAAAAATATAAAACGACCTGTAACGCCTGTCTAAAACAATGCGAGCAATTTCAAAATTCAGTTTGTCTATGTGATACATGAGCAAAACTGTCATTATGACGAGCCCCTCCACCTCTATGGCAAAAACGATAGGGCATAAAAAAACGCTCGGCAGAGCGAGCGTTTTTTTCAGCCACACAGATAGCGTGGCTGAAAAACACTGTCGAGTTTGCGCATAGCGCAAACATCGCTTATTAATATGTGCGCCTTTCGCGCACGCAAATTCAGCATCCTCTAAAATTAATATTTTATTCGGCTGCTGAATTTTAAGGAGCG
>CAUPUT010000265.1:0-2799 GCA_963514615.1 uncultured Treponema sp. | reverse complement strand
TTTTTGATAAAGTCTTCAGCATGATGACTTATCGTAGCACAGTCTAAAAAAAATGGATACGGCGAATTTGAATATACAGGGGATTGGCGCCTCTCTATTTTGAACTACAAAAGGCTACACTTTAAACTTTTCAACCTCAGCAGCTAAATTTTCAATACTCTGCTTATTCTTCTGTGTAATCTCGTTGACTTCCTGTACGGCATTGTTAATTTGTACGGCGCCGGAGGCCATCTCGTTCATACTGTCGGTGATGATGCGAGTGAGGTTATCAAGCTTACGCATTTCTGCAGCGACACCCTCACCACCCTTCAACATTTCGTCTGAACCGGCTTGCACTTCGCCTGTTACCGCGCTGATGGTATTGATAGATTCCAACACGCTGCGGCTATTGAGTGTCTGCTCCCGCATTGCGTTCATTAAACTGTTGCTCATTTCTCGGACTTTATCCGATAGATCGAAAATTGCGTTAAACTTTTCATCGGCATTGCGTGACGAATCCGACATCGACGTAATTTCACCGCTTAATATCTTCAATGTTGCGGTAATCGCCTTCCCCTGTGCAGCAGAATCTTCAGCAAGCTTGCGTATCTCATCGGCAACGACGGCAAAGCCCTTACCTGCTTCCCCTGCGTGAGCAGCCTCAATCGCTGCATTCATCGACAGAAGATTCGTCTGACTCGCAATGTGCTGAATAATACTACTTGCCTCCAACAGTGTGCCGGATTCTTCAGCAATTTTTTGTGTTACAGCGCTTGAATTACCGATACTCTCTTTTCCATCGGCCGTTGCACGGTTCAGTTCCTTAATAGCACCGTTTGTATCTTCAATAGTTTGCGTAATGGTGTGGATAGTTGCAACCATCTGCCGTATAGCATCCGAAGACTGCGCAACATGCTGCGCTTGGGTTTCAATCGTTGTAGACACGTGTTCAATCGTACCGATAATCCGTTCGATCGTATCGGCTGTTGCGATAACACTTGCTGCTTGCGTTATCGTCTGCTGCTGCACCTCTGCGATATTCGTACTGATTTGTCGGACGGTACAGGCTGTTTCAGTCATATTGGCCGCAAGATCATTCCCAACCTCCTGCATGGTATTGGCATTAGAGCCGATTGTTTTGATGAGCATACCGATTTTTTCAATTGTCCGATTAAAATATTCGGAAAGGAGTCTGATTTCATCATTGCCAATGAGCGGCAGCCTGACTGTTAGATCACCTTCGCCCTGTGCAATATTCTGCAAAGCACGGACAACTTCCTGAATCGGTTTTACTACTCTGAAAGTGCTAATATACACAATACCGAGCGACACCAGCAGTATGATAATACCGGTTACATACATAGTTATTCGCAACGAATTGACAATGCCCATAAATTCATTAACAGGAGCCTGTATAATTACCTTCCATCCGGTTGTTTTCATAGCGGCAAATGAGGCGATTTTTGTAGTACCTTCATATTCATAAAAACCGATAGCAGAAGCTGACTCACGCAATGCACGCTGTTCAAATGCTGCGAGAGGAATCATCTTTTTATCCGTTTTTATATTTTCCTGCGCATTGAGCTGATCAGTGATCAACAGAGGATTTTTATGCGCGATAACGGTTCCGGTTGAACCGATGATATAGCTGTAACCTGTTTGCCCGATAACGATGTCGGAAACATAGTCGGAAAACATTGTTCCTTCCATATTGGCTCCTAGGACACCAATCACCTGATGATTATCATCGTAAATAGGTACTGCAATGATGATGATAAGCCTATTCAATACGCGCGAGATAAGCGGCTCGGAAATAAATCGTTTTCCCGATGCAGCCATCTTAAACCAGTTCCTGTCGCCGACCTGTACTGTTTTGCCTAATTGCGTATAACTGGTACCTGACGGATCAACTATCTGAAACCCGATTAAATTTTTCTGCATCATCGGCTGAAATTCCGCTTCTTTTTTTAAGACGGCGATTTTACCGGCCGTTGGGAACTCGGGATCACGCAGCTGGGGCAGCCGCGCCAAATCTTCAAGGAATTGGAAAAAAACATGCATCCGCTCATCGATAAGTCCGGCCGTTGCGTTCGCTTTATCGGTAAGATAGAGGCTGACATTGTCGGTTACTGCAAGGCGGGCAGAACGGATACCCAGTAGTCCTTCCGAGACTGCCGCAAGCGCGATCAATAATCCGAATGTCAAAAGTAATTTCCGTCGAAGGAAAAACCCGTTTTTTTTCTGTTTCGCTTTACACATAAGTGTTGCGTGAACAGCACTTTGTAACTTTTTCATATAGTCTCCATTCTAAAATGTTAGCATGAGTCGCACACTATACCGAATAATTTTTTTTATTGCAAGGGAATGTAAAAGAACTTACCGTATATCTTTTGGAATAATAAGATTTTGAATATGAATGTTACCATCCGGGATACATTGTAGTCTAGTATTCGTCTGCGGTGAGCAGTGTCAGTTCATCGCGCATGGAACGCCAGCTTTCGTAACGGTCGGGGTGGATATGCCCTGCGTCCAGTTCTTCCAAGATACGGCAGCCGCGCTCGTGAATGTGTGAACAGGAAAGCCCGAAGGCGCACTGTATTGCTGCGGCCTCCATTTCGGGAAAGTAGAAGATGACCTCCTCCGGTTTAATGCCCCACAGTGCAAAGTGTCTGATGCCGGGGGTGTCGATGATGTTGAACGGCAACCGCGTTCCGTCGTGAGCGGTAAAAGTCATCGGTAAAAAAACGCCCTGCGTTGTCGTATGGATACCGCGGTCGTACTTAAACGAAATATCGGCGGTTTTAAGCGCAAGGCTGGGGT
>CAUPUT010000264.1:0-2814 GCA_963514615.1 uncultured Treponema sp. | reverse complement strand
CTTTCATTGATTAGCATCCCAACACACATGATGCCATTTTTTCGGCGTTTTGGCAGTAATTTTTTCGGCGTTTTGGCAACGCCCTTTTCGTTATACTAAAGGGCATCTCTAAAAACAGCAAGCCTATCGGCTTATTCTGTTGAGAAGCGTATATCCTTGTACGCTTCTCAACGACGAGATTTGTGCATAACACAAATCTCGCTACTGTTTATAACCAGTGGCATCCGTGCCAAGTTCAAAAATTGACCTCCATGTCAATTTTTGAACGCGAGTTTTTGCTGTGCAAAAACGTCGCTGCTACATAAAACCACCGCCGTCCGTGGCGGTACTGAAACGACTTAGCGTGAAAACAATCACTGCTTAGCTTTTATTTTCAAAATCGCACTTGGAACAAAGACAAGGCGTAGGGGGAGATTGTAAAGAGGGCTCTCCCTCTTTACCCGTCATTTTTCTTTTTAGGGGTCGTAGGGGATATTTTTCTTTTTTTCCGATAAAAAGAAAAATATCCCCTACTTGACTTTAAATTTAGAAACCTCCCTAGCCAATGCCTCAATGCTCTGTTTATTCTTTTGCGCTATTTCGTGTACTTCCTGCACTGAACCGTTAATTTGCATAGCACCTGAAGCCATCTCGTTCATACTATCGGTAATGATATGGGTAAGGTCGCTTAAATTATGCATTTCTGCAACAACACCCTCCCCTCCTTTCAGCATTTCTTCCGAACCGGATTGAACTTCCATCGTTACCGTGTTGATGTTTTTGATTGCAATAAGAACCTCTCTACTGCCATTCTCCTGCTCTTTCATCGCTTCGGTAAGGCTATCGCTCATCGACTTTACCTGACCGGACAAATTGAAAATCATATTAAATTTTTCTTCTACCGTTTGGGAAGAATTGGAAAGCGTTTCAATTTCACCGGTTAACGTTTTAAGTGTTGCCGTTATCGCTTTACCCTGCGCAGCGGAATCTTCGGCAAGTTTTCTAATCTCATCGGCGACAACGGCAAACCCTTTCCCTGCTTCACCGGCGTGAGCAGCTTCGATAGCGGCATTCATTGCAAGAAGGTTTGTCTGCGATGCGATATGCTGGATGACACTTGACGCTTCCATCAGACTGCCGGACTCTTCCGCAATTTTCTGCGTTACGGTATTTGAGGTAACTAAGGTTTCTTTCCCGTCCTCCGTTGCCGCTGCAAGATTTTTAATTGCCGCATCGGTTTTTTCCAAGGTTTGTGTGATAGAAGCGATATTTGCAACCATCTCCTCTACCGAAGCGGACGATTGCGCAACACTTCCGGCCTGTGTGTCAATACTCTCGTTTAACTTTTTAATAGTTTTGATAATCTCTTCGACTGTAGCATCCGTTTCCGTAACACTTGCAGCCTGCGTCAGCGCCTGCTGCTTTACGGTATCGATACTGGCGCTGATTTGATGTACGGAAGTTGCCGTTTTGCTCATATTTGAGGCAAGTTTATTGCCGATTTCTTCCATAATGCTGCTATTAGCGCCGACCGATCTGATAGACGCACCGATTTTAGCAATCGTTTCATTAAAATAGTGAGATAGATCGGTAACTTCATCACTACCGGTAATCGGCAGCCGAACGGTTAAATCACCTTCACCTTGCGCAATGTCTTTTAGCGCTTTTACTGCAATTTGAACGGGACCTACCATTTTTTTGGCAATAAAATAGACGATGACAAGCGATATAAGCAAAATGATATTTCCCATAATACCAATCGAACGCCGCAAGAAGGCAAGTGTTTCCATAAATTCATTTACCGGCGCCCTGATAATAACTCCCCATCCGGTACTTTTAATCGTCGCATTAGCGGCAATATATGAACTTCCGTTAAAATCGTAGTAACCGACATTGCTATGCGTTGTATTGAGGGCGTGCTGAATAAAAGAAGCCAATGATGCCTGCTGCGGATTAGTCTTTGCTTCTTCGATAGGATTATACATTTTTTCTACAAGCGATGTATCTTTATGCGCAATAAAGTTACCCGTTAAACCGATGATATAGCATCGACCGGTCTTACCCACAACAATGTCCGCTATATCTTCCGAAAGACGTTCGGCTAATATGACTGCATTTAAAACCCCTACGATCGTATGAGCGTCATCATAAACCGGTACTGCAAAAATAAGCACAAATTTATCCAAGGAACGGGAAACCAACGGTTCGGAAACGAAATGTTTACCGCTTGCCGCTGTCTTGAACCATTCGCGATCGGCAACCGAAACTTTTTTTCCGTCTGAGGTATACCGTACTCCGGAAAGGTTATACAGATTAAGCTGTGCTAATCTTTTATTAAAAGCAACTTCTCTTTGAAGCTGCGCTTCTTTTTCTCCATACGGTATCGATTGATCTGCAAGAATAGGCATACGCGCGATGCCTTCGAGAAATTGAAAGGTGGAATTTATCCGTCCATCGATAATTTCCGCAACGTCCGCAGCCTTATCCGTTAAATGAGCCTCTACTTTTTCAGATACTGCTTTGCGCGCTATATTGATGGCTAGTATACCTTCTACAACAGAAGCAACAGCGATTAAGATACCGAAGATCAATACCAGCTTTGTTTTTAGAGAAAACCGCTTCTTGTTTTTTCCATTATTCATAAATGAGCCTCTCATCATGATGATTACATTTGGGCATCTCTAAAAACTTGGTTAGATTTTTAGAAGATGCCTCATCAGCAAAGCTGATAACGAGTATTTTTGATAAGTCTTTACATTGTTATGACTTATCAAAAAACATCGCAAAAAAATCTAAGGAAAACCTCTAAAAAACTGAGGTTTTTAGAGGTTCCCA
>CAUPUT010000263.1:0-2818 GCA_963514615.1 uncultured Treponema sp. | reverse complement strand
GGAAGGAAGCAGCGGTAGATTAATTCTTCTTGTGCCGTAGTGCTCCCGGTTTTTTATATCTACCCCTCGGGTACTTCTCTATTTATATCAAACTACGCCTTTACGATAGGCTCCCACCGCTCCATGGTATAACGGAGTATGCGAGCAGCTGTCGAGTATTTTCAAGGCGTTACTTGTCGTAAATTGTTCTTCTATGACCGATAGTGAGGGCAAGAATAACGAGCTTATTGTCCTGTATCTCACATATAAGCCGATAATCTCCTATCCGATATCTCCATTGCCCGCTTCTATTTGCGGTTAATCCTTTTTGTCAATATTTCGCATAACGCGGCAGAATAACGAGTTAATGTTGTTGTTAAAATCCTAGACAAGAATCGATAAATATTATACGGTATGTACCTGTCGATTAACAATTTTACCATTTTTAATCGCTTTATTTATAATTAGCTATAGTTAATATAGTTAAGAAGCTACGATAAAAAGATCCGCCTAAAATAGCGTCGGAGCTTTTTACCTCAAGTTTGCGTAAGCAAACTTGATTATTTACATGTGCGCGTAATGCGCGCACGACTAAAAACCTTTTCGGAAACTTATGTTTCCTGCAAAAGTTTTTATAGGAGTGTAACATGACGTTAAAACAAAAAATCATCATACTCGGTTGTAGTATTGCCCTAATCGCAGGTGCGCCTCTTTTTGCAAAACCAAAAGCGGTTTCTATTGCGGTCTTTGTGCCCGGAATTGTCAAAGGGAACCCGACGTATGAATTGCTCGTAGAGGGTGTGCAAGACGCGAAGGCGCAGTTGGACAAAAAAGGAAAGCCGGTTACCGTCAAGGTTGTAGAAGGCGGTGTGAATCAAGGTGAATGGCAGAACGGATTGACAGCGCTCGCCTTAAGCAAAAAGTATGATCTCATTATCAGTTCCAATCCTTCGTTGCCGGCTATTGCAGAAAAGGTACTGCAATCCGCGCCCAAACAAAAATTCCTGCTGCTGGATGGCTACCTTGCCGGAAACGCTCAAATAAAAACCGTCGGATTTAATCAGTACGAACAGGGTTACCTCAACGGTTACTACGCCGCGCTCATCAGCAGCAGTTCGATGAAGAATGCAAACGCTGCGTATAAGATCGGTCTTCTCGCCGGGCAGGAGTTTCCGGTTATGAATGACAAAATCCGGAAAGGCTACTTGGACGGAGCAAAAGCTGTCAATAAAAACTTTGAGCTGGATTTCCGTGTCCTCGGTAATTGGTATGACGCAGCCAAAGCCTCCGAGCTTGCCGCTTCGATGATTAAAAACAATGTTGATGTGATCCTAACAATCTGCGGCGGCGGAAATGCCGGCGTTGTGGCAGCCGCCCGTGAACACGGCGCGTATGTGATGTGGTTTGACCGGCCGGGCTATTCCTACGGGAAGGACATTGTCGTCGGTTCAACGGAAGTCAGCCAAAAGACAGCCTGTACCGACTCCGTGATTGCCTTTGTGGAAGGACGCTTGGAATTCGGTACTTCGGAAGAACTCGGCATAAAAGACGGTGCGGTAAACTTTGCCTTTGAAGGAGTACCTTCCGCCGTACCGGCAGACATTACTCAAAAAGTAAAACAACTGATAGACGGCGTTAAAACCGGAACATTGACCTTATCCGCTCACTAGGATGCCTTTGTGTTTTCGACGGAAAACTTACGCTTTACGTTTCCGGAAAACGGTATTACGGCTGTAGACGGGGTAAGCATTGAGTTTGAGGCAGGTAAGATACATGCGCTGTTAGGCGAAAACGGCGCCGGAAAATCAACGCTTGCCCGCCTCTGTACCGGTCATTTACAGCCGGACGGCGGCCGCATCCTTTACAACGGCGAAGCGCTGGACTTACGTTCCGCTGCGGACGGTATTGCACAGGGGCTCGTGCTGACGCCGCAGCATCCGCAGCTTTCGGTGGATCTTACGGTATGGGAAAACCTTGCGATTGGATTACATACCGAAAAAGATATCGCCGCCAGCGTTCTTTCGCCCCAAAAAACTCAAAACGCAATTGCGGCGGCGCTCGCCCGCTACGGTATCGTGCTGCCGCTCACCCAAAAAGCGGAGACGCTCGATACGGCGCAGCTGCACTGGGCGGCAATCGGAGAAGCGCTGCTTAAAAATCCTTCCGTGTTCTTCTTAGACGAACCGTCCGCCTCCTTTAGTCCGCAGGAAATTACCCAGCTGTACGACATACTCCGCAGCTGCGCGGATAGGGGTGCGTGTATTATCGTAGTAACGCACCGCATCCAAGAAGTGTTGAGCTTTATGGATACAGTGCATATTCTGCGGAACGGCAAGACGGTTTGGAACGGTTCGATCGATTCTACCGTAAACGCAAACCTCCTGCTGCAAGAAATTTTCGGTTCCGAACAGGCGGAATGGACTGCCCCCGAAGCAGCACCGGATAGTCGGCCGATTCAAGTCGACTTCGGTACAGCCGCCGGGTCATCAAACACTAATACTTCATCGTATACAAATACACCGCAAGCCGACACGGTATCTCCGGAACATCCGTCTGCGGCATCCCCATCCAAAGCAGCGCTAAAGGGCACGCTACAATCGAGTACGCTCTCTTCGGTATCGCAGTTTCAGGATTCTTCGGCACAATCGGCGGCGGGACTGACCGTTTCGCACGTTGCCGCCGTCAGCAGCAGAGGAGTCCGCTTTTCGGATTTTTCAATCGATGTTCCGCACGGGAAGATAACCGGTGTCGTCGGCATAAAAAAACAGGGGCTGGAGCTTTTGGAATATCTACTGGTCAACACGCTCAAGCCGGACAGCGGTACTATCCGGTTTGACGG
>CAUPUT010000262.1:0-2838 GCA_963514615.1 uncultured Treponema sp. | reverse complement strand
GGGAACCTCTAAAAACTGCAAGCCTATCGGCTTGTTCTGTAAGGAATAATCATCGTATCCGCTAACGCGGACTGCGAATCAGTTTTGAGAGGTTTTTCTTAGATTTAATTTATCGGCATCTTACTAACATATTGAAATACTAAAAAGGGTAAAAAGGAGCAGCACGTGCTTAACACTATGCGAAATATCGGCATCATGGCGCATATCGATGCCGGAAAAACGACAACAACAGAACGTATTCTTTTTTATACCGGAAAAATTCACCGTATCGGAGAAATCGATGACGGGGCTGCAGCAATGGACTGGATGCAGCAGGAACAAGACCGGGGTATCACCATTCAAAGCGCCGCAACGACAACCTATTGGCGCGATCATCAAATCAACATTATCGATACTCCCGGGCACGTCGACTTTACCGCCGAGGTAGAGCGCTCGTTGCGCGTACTTGACGGCGCGGTTGCCATGCTTTGTGCGGTTGGATGGGTTCAGCCGCAAACGGAAACGGTGTGGCGGCAGGCAGATCATTATCACGTACCGCGCATCTGCTTTGTAAACAAAATGGATAGAATCGGCGCCGATTTTTTTGCGGCGATGGAGGATGTCAAAGAGAAATTCGGCTGCACGGTAATGCCGGTTGAAATCCCCATCGGCAGCGCTGAAAGTTTTGAAGGCGTTATCGACCTTATAACAATGGAAGAAATCCGCTGGGATGCGGGAACCGAAGGGGAAAAATTCACTCGCAGCCCGCTTTCCGACCAATACCGTGCGGAGGCTGAAAAATACCGCGAAAAAATGCTGGATGTTGTTTCCGCCTACTCCGATACGGTAACGGAGTTGATGCTTGAAGGAGAACCTATTCCGGCAGACTTGATTAAAAAAGAAATCCGTACTGCGGTACTCAAGCAGCAGTATATTCCATTTTTGTGCGGGGCTTCACGGCGTAATATCGGTATTCAGCCGCTCATCGACGCTATCGTAGACTATCTTCCTGCCCCCGATGAAGTTGCGCCTGCCGAAGGAATACAGGTCAAAAAAGGCACAGCGGTTACCGTTCCCTGCAAAAGCGACGGAGTATCGCTCGGCTTGGTCTTTAAGATTCAATATGACCGGGAAGCAGGCGCGCTCTGCTATGTCCGCATGTATTCGGGAAAAATAAAGGCAGGCGATCAGGTATATAATGTCGGCAAGAAAAAGCGTGAGCGGATCGGCCGTATCCTGCGGATGCACTCCAATAAATCAGAGCCGATGGACAGCGTGGAAGCGGGCGATATTGCCGTATTTGTCGGGCTTAAATTGGCGCAAACGGGTGACACGCTCGGCAGTGAAGGGATGCCGATACTCCTTGAATCAATGCAGTTCCCCGAACCGGTTATCTCGGTAGCTATCGAACCGAAAAGTCTTTCGGAAAGTGATAAGCTCAAAGAAACGCTCGCGATTTTGTCACGGGAAGATCCTACTTTTATAAGCCGCGAGGATTCGGAAACGGGACAGCTCATCATCTCCGGTATGGGTGAGCTGCACTTGGATGTTCTTACAACCCGTATGCTGCAGGACTTTAAGGTGGAAGCCCGTATCGGTAAGCCGCAGGTAACCTACCGCGAGTCCGTTACTCAAACGGCGGAACATACCGAGCGGTTCAGCAAGGTACTTGCCGGTAAAGAGCAGGCGGCACAGCTCACACTTCGTGTAGAGCCGCTTGAACGGGGCGCCGGAAACAGCTTTAAGAACACGGTTAAGATCTCGACAGGCGGCACTCCGCAGGCGCATTCCCTGCCTGAAGATATTATCGAGGCGGTGGAGCACGCGATCCGCGGCGCCTTTAATTCAGGGATTCAATACGGCTATCCGTGCGTAGACATCGGCGTAACGCTCATCGATGCCGAATACGATGAGCTGACTGCGACAACCTTTGCGTTTGAAGCCGCCGCTGCGATGGGCTTTGACGAGGCGTGCCGAAAAGCCGCCCCCGAACTGCTTGAGCCGGTAATGAATGTCGATATACTCTGTCCTAAGGAATTTGTCGGAGATGCAATGAGCCAGATGACGCAGCGGGGCGGCATGGTGCTCGGCATGGACTCAAAGCCGAATATCGATGTCGTTCATGCGCAGGCGCCGATGGCGAAACTCTTCGGCTTTTCCACCGATTTACGCTCCGTTACGCAAGGGCGCGCCTCTTTCACGATGAGCTTTAGCCATTTTGAAATTAAAAAAGGCGGTCTCGGCGGTTAATCGCATAGTCGGCGAGCCGTTGACGGGTAAAACGGTGTGCGCTTTCCACCTGTCATTAGGTTAGAAAGCTGTGCCGGTCGGTTAACCGGCAAGGCAGGTGCCGACATCTAGCGCGGCGCGAATCATCGGGTGGTCTTCCGGTACTCTTTTGACCTTATCGGCGACCTTATTGAGCGGTACGGCGGTGATAATCCCCTGTTGCAGAGCTGTCATAACACCGTACTGTTCCGTAGCGGCGAACTCGGCAGCAGCAGCGCCGAAGCGCGTTGCCAATATACGGTCATAGCCGGAGGGGGTACCGCCCCGCTGCAAATAGCCGAGCACCGTAACCCGCGCATCGGCGCCGGTAGCCGCTTCTATCTCCCCTGCGACCCGATATCCGATCGAACCGACCATAGATTTGCGTGCTTCTTTTAAGGCTTTTTTATTCATATCCTTTTCGCTCAACGATACGGCGCCTTCGGCAACTGCAATTACGGAAAAATTTTTTCCTTTTTTACGGCGTTCCTGTAAGTGCTCGGCTATTGCTTCAATCCGGTAGGGGATTTCGGGGATGATAATGACATCACTGCCGCCGGCAATACCCGCGTAGAGTGCAAGCCATCCCGC
>CAUPUT010000261.1:0-2895 GCA_963514615.1 uncultured Treponema sp. | reverse complement strand
TGGAATTTCACGGCACCTTTGAACAATACCGCTACGATAAAGCGAATTTATTCCGGTCATTAGATACCCATGATCATAAGAAAAAAAACGGAACGGCTGCGGCCTTCGGCATTGTCAATCTTGAAGATCCGTCTGCCGCCTATTTTGCACAGGCAACAAAGTACCCCGTATTCGGCTTTTCCGTGCAGAAGCATATCGGTGCTGCTGGGGCTGTTCCATTCTCAAACTTTGCAGGCAGCTTATCTGCCGATCACGTACATGAAGATGAAAACGGTTTAACCTTTACAATTCACGCAGCGTTTAACGGAGTGCAGAAAACGTATGAGGCCGCCGCTCCGGTAACCGGTTTTTTTAATGTGTACAATATCCTCGCCGCGCTTATTGCGGTTCATAACTTAACGGGATTGCCGTTTGATATGCTGGTGCCGTTGCTCAATCGGCTTATGCCTGTAAGAGGGAGAATGTGCCGCGTCGAAGAGGGGCAGGGCTTTGAGGTGCTTATTGATTATGCACATACGCCGTCATCATTCCAAGCGATTATGCCGTCTGTCCGTGACCGTGTTAAAGCGAAAGGCGGCCGTATCATTGCCGTATTCGGTTCGGGCGGAGAGCGCGATACCGTTAAGCGGCCGGAGCAGGGAAGAATTGCCGGAGAATACTGCGATACGATCATCCTCACCGATGAAGACCCCCGCGGCGAAGACCCTGTTGAGCTTTTGGAGATGATTGCCGCAGGTTGTCCTGACAAGAAGCGCGGCGAGGAGTTGTTTATTATTCCTGACCGGCCGACTGCTGTCCGTAAAGCATTTTCCCTTGCGCAACCGAATGATACGGTCTTGTTGCTTGGGAAGGGGCACGAAAATTCGATTATCGGGAAAAACGGCGCCGTACCCTATGACGAGTACACCGAAGCGCACAATGCTCTGCGGGAATTGCGGGGCATCTCTAAAAGCTATACCTGAGTTTTTAGAGATGCCCATAGATAAAAATATTACGGCGCAGAGTGCCGGGGTATGTCGCTTTACTCTTTAAGTCCGGTTTTTGTTTACCTTAAACATATGTACTTCGTTTTCTAAAGCGTCAATACTTTGTTCATTTTTTTCCGTTATAGCTTTGACTTCTTGAGCGGCATTATTAATTTGCACGGCTCCGGCTGACATTTCATTCATACTATCGGCAAGAACACGAGTAAGGTTATCCAATTTTTGCATTTCTTCTGCAACGCCTTCACCGCCTTGAAGCATTTCTCTGGAACCGGATTGGACTTCTGCCGTTACTTCGGTGATGGTTTTAATGGCAGTTAAAATTTCACGGCTGCCTTGTTCTTGTTCCTGCATAGAACTCATAAGCTCATGACTCATATTTTTTACTTGATCGGATAAATTAAAAATAAGCTCGAATTTTTCTTCCGCACTTTTGGCGGAATCCGAAAGCCCTTCAATTTGCACACTTAAGATTTTCAACGTTTCGGTAATCGATTTTCCTTGAGCGCTGGATTCTTCTGCCAGTTTACGTATTTCATCCGCAACGACAGCAAACCCCTTACCGGCCTCGCCTGCATGGGCCGCTTCAATAGCGGCATTCATCGCTAAAAGATTTGTTTGACTTGCAATATGTTGAATAACATTTGAAGCTTCAATTAAACCGCCTGATTCTTCTGCAATGTTTTGCGTTACGGTGACGGAATTTACAATCGTATCTCTCCCGTCAATAGTAGCGGCTGCAAGATTCTGAATCGTCTCATCCGTTTTTCCTAGTGTTTTTGTTACCGAGCTGATATTCGCGGTCATTTCTTCTATTGCAGAAGATGACTGAGCGATACTTTCAACTTGATTTTCTATACTGCCGTTTAATTGTTTTATTGTTCGGATTATTTCTTCGACTGTAGCAGCGGTTTCCGTAACACTTGCCGCTTGTGTAAGCGTTTGCTGTTTAACACTATCAATGTTAGCGCTGATTTCGTAGACGGCGCTTGCAGTCTGATTCATATTTGTTGAAAGCGTATGACCGAGATTTGTAAGGAGCCCTGATTCCGTAATAATCCTGTTTAATAAATTGGCTGTAACGGCTTGAAAATTATTGAGAGCATTCATCAAAAAACCTAATTCGTCGCGGCATATAATATCGATTTTTTCTTCCGTATAATCGCCTTGCATCATTTTTTCCGTAAAGTTTAAAATAATTTGCATCCTCGATGCGGAGCCGTTTGCCTGCAAATATAAATCCGTAATTCCCAATAAAATTCCAATACAGGCAAGAGGCAGCGTTTTTATCCCAAGAACCGTTTTGATGGAATCCAGTTCTTGAAGAACAATAATCGGGGCTAGAGCGATAAGAATAGTACCGGTAAAACTGAAAAAAGCAGTGAGGACGGAGCGTATTTTAAGAGGCATTCCTTTAAAATCATTGTGTAAAGGAATAATATGCAGCCATTTTTCAAAATTTTGTATAAAGAAAACATAGAAAAATAAAGCAAACAAAAAACAGCTTCCGACTGAAAACATCAAAACAGCATTAAAAACATCCTTATTGTTATATTCCGCCGCAAATGAGGTAAGTATAAACGGAATAACAAAAGAAGCAACTACCGGAATAACAATGAGTAAGCTTTCATATTTTTTGATTGATTTTAAAGCCTTTTTATAAGCCGCCTCATCTGTATTGTAGTTTGCAAAGATAGGTATAAAATGTGAATAAAGAAAAAAGGCGATAAGTCCCGATGCGGTACATGTTATTGCAAACGGCAAACTTAAAAATAATTTTTTGACAGTTTGAGTCGGCAAAATATCAAAAATAAGCAGACAGAGCGGAGATACCAGCTGCCATGAAATAACAATTAGAAGCGAAAAAATAAAAATACAGCTGGGCGGTTTAGATAATTGAATGTTGTTAGGT
>CAUPUT010000260.1:0-2898 GCA_963514615.1 uncultured Treponema sp. | reverse complement strand
ATAACACCAAGCAAAGCAGCGTATACAGTCCCGCCCCCGTATTCAAAATCAACAATGGCCTCTCAACACCTCACGAAAACATAGTGTTCTGTAATTGCTGAATCCCCTTTGTATCTAATACGTACTGCGATTCAATGCGGCCGTTTTTCACTTCAACGGCGATATCACAGGCCGCCGCAATCAATTCATAATCATGCGTAATGACAAATATATAGGTGTCATCGGCTTTCAGCGTTTTAATGAGTTCTGCCGTTTGCATCATATGAAAAAAGTCGAGCCCGCTTGTCGGTTCATCAAAGATCAAAATTTTCTTTTTGCAAAAGACTGCTGCCGCAATCGCGACACGTTGTTTTTGTCCGCCGGATAACGTCATAGGATGGCGGTCTTTTAAACGTTCTATATCCATCTTGGTCAAAACGGCATGCAATGCCTCCTCGTCCGGATTTTTAACGCCAAGCACAATTTCTTCCTTTACACTGTCCGTAAACAACTGATGATTTACTTCCTGCATCACCATATAGCTCACGAATAAGCGTTCTTTTGCCGATTGAATATTTCCGTTTAGCTTAACAGTGCCTTTCTTGTTTTTTAATAATCCGCCGACCACTGAAACCAATGTCGATTTTCCCGCTCCATTGTTTCCGGTAACCGCAATGACGGTTCCTGCCGGAAAACAAGCTTCCGGTATAGTGAGCGAAGGCTGTCCCTTATATTTCGTATAAGAAAAACAAACGTCTTTCATCTGTATCGATGCATTACCTCCGATATCTCCGCTGCTTTCGCTCTGCTCTTTTATAATAGAAGAAAAACCGCCTAACGAAACCGGCCGTATACCTGTTTCCATCCGTTCTGCAATCGACATAGAATCCAATTCCTGCATGGTGTATTCTTTTTCAATTTGTCCTTCTTTCATATATACCGCACGATCCGCCAATTCTTTGAGATACCGGATTCGGTGTTCCGCGATGACGATGGTTTTTCCGTGCGCTTTTAAAAACTGCAGCATCGATTGCAATTCATTGATAGCGTGATTGTCCAAATTGGAAGAAGGTTCATCCAAGACGTAAATATCGGGATTAACGGCATAAATACTTGCGAATGCGATTTTTTGTTTTTCTCCGCCTGAAAGTTGAAAAATGTTTCGGTCAAGGAGCGAGTTTATATGCAGCGCATCGGCGGTTTCATATACTCTATCTCGAATGAGTTTCGGCTCCATTCCGAAATTTTCACATCCGAATGCAATTTCACTTGTCGTATTAACGGTGTAAAACTGTGTACGCGGATTTTGAAAAACGGTACCGACCGTTTTTGCAATCTCATACATCGGTGCGGTAACGGGATCAATTCCTTTCACCGACACACTGCCTGTAAAAACTCCGTTATAAAAGTCAGGCAGCATACCGCAGAGGAGCCGTATCAGTGTGGTTTTTCCGCACCCGCTTTTTCCGCAGAGCAAGACGCATTCGCCTGTTTTAACAGAGAGGTTGATATTTTTGAGGCTTGGCGTATCCGCTTGTTCATACGTAAAAGAAACATTTTGAATATGGATCATAGCCTCACTCCCAGTATTCTAACAATGCACATACCGGCAAAAATACCTGTAACAAGAATCAAAAGCGCTACGTCCTGCCGCTTGAAACCTATCTCCGTCATACAGGTATGTGTGCCCGGATTATCAAGCCCTCTGCATAGTGCTGCGGCTGCCAGTTCATCGCTGATGTTCAAGATTGAAATAAAAAGAGGAATCAATATATACGTAATCGTTTCCGACGGTTTGAATAAAAGACTCCGCGCATTACATTCAATTCCCCGCATACGCATCGCGGATTGAATTGCAGTCCATTCTTCCCGAATGGTAGGGAAGCAGCGAAAAATTACGGAGCCGGTTATAATCATATTTTTTGGAAGGCGCATCTTCCACAGTGCCGCTACAAAAGCGCTCACCTTTGTTGTTTCAACAGACCACTTTGTTAAAATAAAAATCGGTAAAACCTTGCGTATCAGCGCAACGGCAAAGTAAACCAGCGAAATCAAAAAATGAGACATATAGGGGTGTATCAATTGTTCAATAGCGGCGCAGAGTGCAAAGATGCCGATGCACTTGATTGCGTTTCTCCGGTGTCCTCCGACCGCAAGAATGAGGGAACACAGCAAGAACACGCCCATTTCATAGAATAGCGAGCGGCCTAAGAATATCAGAATATCAAATTCAATCAGTAATATCAATTTAGTTCTGGGATCAAACACTAATTCGTTATTCTGCCGTTTTGTTGTATAGAGTCCGCCCGCAGAATGCTTCATACAATACCTGCTTTTTCCAAACGCTTATGCAATACTTTTTTTGTGAACAAAGAACCGAGCAGCGAGCTGAGCATGGTTGCAATCATCATAACCGGAAGTACCCACCATGGAGTAAGCGCTCGCACCGTATCACAAAACGCTTTGCTCATGCCGCCTTCAAGCGTATGCTGAAAAAAGTAATCCCGCATAACCCAAATAGGAAGGAATCCTCCGAATAGATTGAGTGAAAAAATCGTATGGCTCATCGCGTTCCACTTAAAGCTTTTGTATTGCCCTTTTTTTGCCAACAATACGGCGATGAGACCTGCCGGTACAGCAACCAACGGCGCAATGGGAATATGCCCGGTTGCAATTAAGAACAGACTGGGAATAACCGCTGCAAGAAAGATCGAAATCCACCCGGGCGCCTTTGTCAGCATCGTATGATAGATAGGCGCTGCAAAGAAAGCCACCAGCTCCGGCATCAGCAAGAAAAGCACTGCGACAGGCATACAGATCGCGCCGATGATAACGTAGGTTACAAGATAGAGCGCGATAAAAAGTCCTGCGGCAATCGCCCCTCTGGAAGACTTTGTGTTTTTTTGATTGTCCATAAAA
>CAUPUT010000259.1:0-2917 GCA_963514615.1 uncultured Treponema sp. | reverse complement strand
CTTCCACCATAACATTACTTTACTATACTTTGCTTTCATGCTGAAGCCCTGACATTTTTGCGGCCTTTTTTTATAGAGACGGAAATGTGATGATACCGAGAAGATCGTTCTGTCATGCTTCAAATGTATCCTATTTATTAGGAAAATAGCAATAGAAGGAGCATAAAAATCGGCATTTTTAATAAAAAAGAACCTTGGTTACCGAAAAAGAACTATAGGACAAACGCATCAGATAAGTAAATCAAAGACGTAGAATAATTGTGGCTAATATTTACTTTCGTTAGCCTTTTGAAATAGACTGTTAAGCAGTTATACATCCATGTACCTCTCTACCGATGTACGTCCATGTACATCGGTAGAGGACAAGTTTTGTTCCAAAACTTGTTTTTGACTTATTCCCCGCCCATCCTTGGGCGTTCCGGCGGCGAGATTTGTGCATATTACACACATCTCGCTACTACTTATAACCACGGACATCCATGTCCGTTCTGCAAATGCTAGGTGCGAGCACAAATTAACCGGAGGCGTATCTATGATGCGTTGAAGATTAATTTGTGCGCAGCTTGGACAGCCCTATCCGTAGTTTTTTAATCGATTAAGCGACTCCGTGAGCTTCTGCAGGAACTTCGCTGATATATCCGGTGCGCAAACACAACGCAAACATATCATTGTCAAGAAATTCCTCGCTGATCTTCTCGTATCCTTCTTTATCGTGGCAGATACGGATAAAATATCCCGTATCCGTTTCATTCAGGATTGAAAAATAAGATACATCCCCCGGATTACTCTTGATTGAATACAATTTCATACATTACCCTCCACATACTAAAAAATGCCGTGCACCGATAAAAGAGATTATTCACTTGCAGCATACGGCAGCTATTTATAGTTTCGGCATTGAACAACGGAGCTTTAGACCTCAGACTACAGGGCAAACACATCAGGCTGTTTTTTAACAACCCCGCAGAAGATTGAGGCCGTTCAAGCAGAGTAACGCCAATGGGGATGTTCCAAAAGTTGGTTACTTTCGGAACATCCCCATTGGCTGCCGGTTTTTTCCCAAAACCGTTTTCTGTTTATCACCCCTGCCTTTCTTGGCAGCTCTTACTGCGGTTCAAATAGTCTCACAACCCCAATCCTCTGCGTTTTTTATCTATTCGGCCTGATGCGCTTGCCCTGCCTGAACTTGACATATCTTGTATCTATGTTATGATTGTCTCATAAATAGTTTGATTCTAACAAAATTTTTTTGCGTAAGAATCGAGGATACATCAAAAGGTAATTTGTGCGGAAGGTTTTATACACCACGGCTCTGTGTCGGGGTCGCTGATTTCTTTTTCGCCGCCCTCGATTAAAAGGAGTTATGTATGGAAAAGATTCTTTGGTCGGAAAATAAGCTTCCGAAAACGGACAACAAACAGCTTGCGGTTATGGCTTTAGACGAAATTAACAAAGCGCATACATTTCATCAAAGCTTTCCGCAGTATGCGCCGACGCCGCTGGTTCCGTTAAAAAATATGGCAAATTTACTTGGCGTCGGGTCGGTCTTTATTAAAGACGAATCGTGGCGTTTCGGTTTAAATGCCTTTAAGGTACTCGGAGGTTCCTTTGCAATGGCGAAATATATTGCAAAGCAGCTTAAAAAAGACGTTTCGGAACTCCCTTACGATGTGTTAACCGGCGAAAAACTGCGGAAAGAATTCGGGCAGGCTACCTTCTTTACGGCAACCGATGGGAATCACGGGCGCGGGGTGGCCTGGGCGGCGAATAAGCTCGGTCAAAAATCGGTCGTACTGATGCCGAAGGGCTCTACTAAAACCCGCTTCGATAATATCGCAAAAGAAGGCGCAAAGGTTACTATAGAAAACGTCAACTACGATGAATGCGTGCGCATGGCCGCCGCGCTTGCCGCGAAAACCGAACACGGCGTTATGGTGCAGGACACCGCGTGGGAAGGATACGAAGAAATCCCCGCGTGGATTATGCAGGGCTATGGCACCATGGCATTGGAAGCTGCGGAACAGCTCAAGGCAGCGGGCGTAGACCGCCCAACCCACATCTTTGTGCAAGCGGGTGTCGGTTCGCTCGCAGGTGCAATACAGGGCTATTTTAAAAACCTGTTCCCCAACAATTGCCCCATTACCGTCGTAGTGGAAGCCCGTGCCGCGGACTGCTTGTACCGGTCGGCGGCGGCGGCAGACGGAAAACCGCATTTTGTTACGGGAGACTTGAAAACCATTATGGCGGGTCTTGCATGCGGCGAACCGAATACCATTTCTTGGGATATCCTCAAGAATAATACCAGTTGCTTTGTTTCCGCGCCTGATTGGGTTTCCGCCCGCGGTATGCGTATGCTCGCTGCCCCCATCAAAGGAGATACGCCGGTTACTTCAGGAGAATCCGGCGCGGTGCCCTTCGGCCTGTTATCCTCAATTATGCAACATGATGATATGAAGGATTTACGTACGGCATTAAAGCTCGACAAGAATTCAAAGATACTGTGCTTTTCTACAGAAGGAGATACCGATCCCGATATGTACAAAAAAATCGTTTGGGAAGGTTCTTATCCATCGATGTAACAACATCCCCCAAAGCAAATGCTTAAAATCAACAACCTCGACGCAGAGCGTCGGGGTATTAACCTCTCCGCACGAATAAAGCGATGCAAGAAGGGGATAAGATGCATATTCACCATAAATTGATGCTCATCGGTATTTTATCTTAGTATGTAAAGTATGTAAAGGAGACGATTATGTGGAAAAACTTAGATGAATATTCCCTGTTTCGAGATTTACGGGAAGCACAAATACCTGATCTAAGACAGTGCCTGAAAGGAGAAGCCGGTGCATACCGAATCGAGCGATACTCCATACCGATGGCTGCCGGTATGCACTACAATTATGCTGCAAAACAAGTG
>CAUPUT010000258.1:0-2918 GCA_963514615.1 uncultured Treponema sp. | reverse complement strand
GGACGGGTTGCAATGCCGTACCGTTCATCAAGGAGGCGGCTCACTTCAGAAGACGGCACGGTTCCAATGTTCAGTCCGATAACGGGACCGGCATTTTGCACGTTCGGTGCATAGAGTGTGATAAATGGAAGGTCTGCGGCGAGTTTGAAAAAGTATGCGCGCAGCTTCGCTAAGTACGCAGCGGCATTCTCTTGTCCGAGCTGTTCGATATATGCACATCCTGCAGCCAGTCCCGCAAAGGAGGGGACATTCATTGTACCGGCTTCAAAGACATCAGGCATTGTTGCAGGATGTGTTTTGTCAAAAGAATGAATGCCGCTGCCGCCGGAAAATACCGGCTTAAAAGCAAAGTCACCGTTCACTATGATGCCGCCGGTACCCTGCGGACCATACAATCCTTTATGCCCGGTAAAGCAGACAATAGTTTGCTCATAGTGCGAAATATCCATCGGCATGGTACCGGCGCTTTGGGATGCATCGATAATCAGGGTTAGACCATTCTTGCTGCATACGTTGTAAATTCTCTGCATATCGGGAACGGCACCGATAACGTTGGAGCAGGCGGTAACAATAATCGCCTTGGTATTGCTCCGTATCTGCGCTTCCATTGCCGTATAGTCAAGCTCACCTGTTTCAAGATCAAAGCCGATAATCGAAAGCTCCGCCCCCTGACTTTCCAGCTGATAGAGCGGACGCAGCACCGAGTTGTGTTCAAGCGCAGTGGTAATGAGGTGATCGCCTGCTCCGAACAAACTTTTGAGTACGAGGTTCAAGGCTGCCGTTGCATTTTGGCACAGGGCAACTTGCAGCGGGTCTGTTATATGGAAAATACGGGCAACGGCAACACGGGTTTTATACAAAGAAGCAAGCGCCGCATGGGCGGTTTTATGCGCAGCACGCCCCGGATTTGCAAACTGCTGCGAAACAATCGCGTCATACACCGCATCTGCAACACTGTCGGGCTTGTGGAGCGTCGTCGCGCTGTTATCAAAATAAATCATACTACTTACCCTTCTGACTATTTCCCAGACATCTTCACTGCGGTTCTGTCTGCACCGTGGACGGTGAGGGTATATACATCCTGATACGCGGCTCCGCTTGTTTTTAATAAGTCAACCGCTTTTTCCGCATCTTCACGGTTGACCCGCAGCGCCATCCCGCAGCCTTCCGAAATCTCCGGCGGGAGCGGGATCAGGCGGGCGCCGGATAGACCGGTCACTGCCATTTCCGCTGCGATTGCCTGATGAGTACTATCAAATGAAATAACGCAAAATACTTCGTTCTGCATAGCTTAGGGCTTTACGACCTTATTGGTACGCATAATTTCCGTAATACGGTACATATTTGTAGCCGAACCGACTTGCAGTTTCTCTTTTAAGCCGTAGAAATCCAAACACAGCCCGCACGCAAATACTTCCGTCCCCTTGTCCTGCAAGGTTTTTAAATCGTTGACGGTTTTTTCGTTCTCGGTTGCAAGGCGGACACCGGAGTTATACATCACCACCATTTTAGGAATGCGATCCTGTTCGGTCAGCGCATATACAAAGTTCTCCAACAGCTTTGTGCCGAAACCTTCATCACCGGTGCCCATCTTATCGGAATTGATCACCACAACATATTCGTCAGCGCCTTGTTCCAGCACGCTTGTGTCGTTCAAAATGGCACAAGCCTCGCAGCCTTGAAAGTCGTAGAGTACGGTGTATTCCGCATCGTTCAGCTTGGTAACGCTTGCCTTGATATTCAGCTGCCCTGCCATCTTGGTCAGGTTCTGGGTCGCAATTTCGTTATCCACCCGTATCAGGATGTTTTCTCCTGCAGTGTTTTCGCGCAATACTTTTTTCGTCATAATGACGGGAATGGGACAGACTTTGCCCATCGCATTTACTTCAATCATCATTTCCCTCCATAAAAACCTTTTGCAGGAACTATCAAGTTCCGAAAAAGGTTTTTAGCTGCGCTTTCGTAAATGTCAGTTGAGAAAGCGCAATCAAAGTATATGAGTTTGCGTAAGCAAACTCGAGATAAAAAGCGGAGGCGCTATTGTAGCCGATGCTTTTTATCATTCCTCCATATATTATTTCACCACAATCGGATAATCCGCGCGAGGTTTTATACATCACATTCTTCAGGTTTGCTGTTAGGAGCTTTTTGTAAAACAGCTAAAAACTTTTCTCGCGATCCGTTTTTTGCCCGTTGCTCAATATACTGTTCTGTTTGTAGTGCCGATAATTTTTCTCCTATTGCAGCAGCAATAAATTGATTTATTGAGATGTTATCAATTTTAGCAACCTCTTTTATCATTGTGTGATATGAATCCGGGATTCTAATACTCAATGTGCTCATTTTTGACCTCCATTCAATGTATCTATAAACTCCCGCGGCGTTAGTGCAACGATTCCTAACTGTTCCGCTTCTTTGAAATCTTTTTTATTAAATGTTATTATCACCTCACTGTTTGAATGAATCGCAAGCTCCAAAATATGATCATCAAAGCCATCTCTTAAATATGGCCGCCATAAATAGAATAGTTTTATATGCTTTCCAATCTGACATAGATAATTTAAAAAATCATTAATATCAGCATCGGAATAGTATACTCTATCTAAGTGTTTTTTCAAAACTGCTTCATATTCTAAAATAAGCGGAACTGAAATAGCAAAATCAAATCTACCAGTACCGATTTCTTGTAATAACTGATTTGACTTTCCATTTACACTTTTTAATGCCGATAGCATAACATTTGTATCTATAACGACTATTGGGATATCCATAATTGGTATTATATATGATACCAATTATTTGTCAATGTTAATCTTGTAAGCATTTCCCTCCATAAAAACCTTTTGCAGGAACTATGAAGTTCCGAAAAAGGTTTTTAGCCGCGCTTTCGTAAATGTCAGTTGAGAAAGCGCAATAAA
>CAUPUT010000257.1:0-2919 GCA_963514615.1 uncultured Treponema sp. | reverse complement strand
AACGGCATTTTTTTGCCGATAGCCGTAGTAAGCTGCGTTGAAAGCGTTTGGGCAAAGGATATCATGTTTTTCTGAGCGCCTACTTCAAATCCGCGCACTGAAGCGTTCATAGTTCCGTTGTTATGAATGGAAATAGATAGCGTTTTTTCGCCCTGCGCAGCAGCTTGTATTTTTTGTTTGCGTTCAGCGAACGGAATAAATGAATCATCACTGCGGGTTAAGACGACTCGAATATCAGGCCGACGCTGCGCTAATACGGCGGCTGTCTTTTGAGCGATGTGTAATACAACATCTTTTTCAAGCAATGAGCATTCTTTGCCGTCCTGTATACATATTCCGCGGACGCCGGGATCTTTGCCGCCGTGACCGGGATCAATAATGACGGTAAGCGGCCATATCTGCACTACAACAAGTAATGCAGCACAGCTTAAAAGGTATTTTTTCATACGCGCTCCTTATGAAGTTGTTGTTAGGAAGATTGTTGTTGTCGGCTAAAGCGAGGAGTGCCTATAGCCGGCATCTTTTATAAATAAAATATCGGCATGTACGATATAAATGAAAAGAAAAGAAGCGCGGTAAGATACCGGCAGATATTGATATTACGAATTTTCTAGGAGAACCTATGAGATTACATATACAACACATACGGGGCGGCTCTCATGTTTGAAGACATCCTTTCAGCCTTGCAGAACTTCCGGCACAATAAGATGCGCACGCTCCTTTCGCTTTTAGGGATTATGATCGGTGTATGCTCGGTTGTTATTACGATGAATTTAAGCCGTTCGCTGGAGGCAAGCGTTGCGTTGGTGTTTAAGGATTTCAGCAGTTCGATAGTCGCCGTGTGGCCTTCGTCGTGGCGGAATTCTGCAATTACTTTTAACGACCGCTATGCCGATATGCTGAAAAAAAAGATACCGCAGATAAAACGCGTTTTTTGGTTTGATTCGTTTAATGCCGCGGTCATGCGTGGCCGCCTGAACGCCGGCACGAAGGAATGTTTCGGTGTAGAATACGGGTATATGGAAGCGCAGAAATGGCATCTTGAATACGGCACGGGGTTTACCGCTTCGGATTTTATGAGCGGTGCGCAGAAGGTGATTATCGGGGAAGATATTGCCAAAGGTTTATTCCCGGAAGGAAGCGCCGTAGGTAAAATGCTGACGCTGTCGGTGGACAATGGAAATGCTGCGCCGCTCCTTTTTACGTGTACGGTTATCGGCGTGCTTAAAACAAAACAGACGACGGTAGGGCAGATGCAGCGGTTTGTATTGATACCGCATTCATTTATAAGGCTGCAGTTCGGCCGCAAGGAAGCTGACTCGGTTGATGTTGAATTGTACGATACCGTAATGGATATCGAAGCTGTTGAAGAGGCGATTAAAGCAGCCTCCGACGAATATGCAAACAGTAAAAATGCGGTACGGATATGGTCGGCACAGTCGATGCAAAAACAGGTTCAGAGCAGTCTTGCGATGATTGCCGCCGTGCTGTCCGGTATTGCAGGGCTTTCGCTGTTGATAGGCGGTGTCGGCATTATGAATATTATGCTCGTAACGGTTGCGGAGCGGCGGCAGGAAATCGGTATCCGTAAAGCAATCGGCGCTACGACGGGGGCTATCCTTTCGCAGTTCTTAACGGAATCGGCAGCCATCAGTATTGTCGGCGGCGGTATCGGTCTTGCAGCAGGTTTTTTAATCAGCCTTGTCACCGTTACGCCGATTTTATCTCAGTTTTCAGGCGGAAGCGACGTTGTGTTATCGTTCAATATGCGGGGAGCGTTGATGGCCTTTTTGATTTCCGCAGGAGCAGGTATTTTCTTCGGGCTGTACCCCGCATGGCAGGCCGGCAAACTCGATCCCGTCAAGGCGCTGGAGGAAACATAAACACTGCATCCTGCGGAATAGAGCTTCACACTTTAAGCTTGTTATAAAAATTGACAAAAAGTATTACATATTGTATGGTAAAAATATGGAAAACGAAAGAGCAATACAGCGTCTTTTTGAATGGGATTATGAAAAAGAACAACGTAATATAAAAATACACAAAATTTCATTTGAGACTGCCAAACTCGTTTTCAATGATGACAAGTGTATCGAATTTTTTGATGTAAACCACAGCGATACAGAAGATCGTCTTATCACAATAGGAAAAGTAGATAAGGTGCTATTTGTTGTTTACACTGAGCGAGGAGATAAGACAAGAATTATATCCGCAAGACCTGCTAATAAGGCGGAAAGGAGACTTTATGGCAATAGTTACATCGGTTCTATATGGTAATGAAAAACCCACCAAAGAACAAATTAAAGAGATTAGACAAGCTGCAAAAATGCCAATTGTATATGATGAAGATTGCCCGCCTCTAACAAAAGAGCAACTAAAGGAATTTGCACGTATAGCAAAAGAACAGCGCAAACTTCGAAAAAAACAGGTAGTAGCAATCCGACTTTCTCCTGAAACAGCCGGGAAAGTCAAAGCACTTGGCAAAGGGTACAGCTCTGTTTTGAGCCGTATTATAGACGAAGCATTCCGAAACCCTGAATTTTTGCATAAATGTTTATAATGCAAACTCGATCCCGTTAAGGCGCTGGAGGAATAAGTGTACATATAATCTACGGTGTTTGCCGAACGGCAAACTCGGAATTAAATTAAGACACACTATTTGTGTGGCTTAATTTAATATTCCTTTTGTGCAAAATTTTGAATAAAATTTGCACTATTTTCTTTTGGAAAAGAGGAGTAAACGTATCAGGCCGAGTAGATATAAATCGCGGAAAAATTGAGACTGTGAGACCATTTGAACCGCGAAGAGGTTCAACTCTGGTCGAATAGTATCAATTTTTCCGCGGGGATATAAAAAAATCAGACTGATGCGTTTACCCTGAGGATCAGCTATGTTAGAAGATTTTATCAATGCGTTCG
>CAUPUT010000256.1:0-2953 GCA_963514615.1 uncultured Treponema sp. | reverse complement strand
GAAGGCAACTGCTTGGAATATTTCTAATGCAGTTGCCCTGTCCATATATCCGCGGCTTCGGTGAGAAGCGATTCGGTCATTTCCCAGCTCATGCAGGGGTCGGTAATTGATTTACCGTATTCACTCTTTTCCGAGCAATGCTCCGGCGAAACGGTACCTGCTTGAATAAAGCTTTCGAGCATACAGCCGCGGATTGCTTCAATCTGCGGCGTTTCCAGCCTCAACCGGAGGCTTTCAAGCAGGATGTCCCGCTGCTTTTCGGGCTGCCGTTGCGAGTTACCGTGTGAGCAGTCAATTAATATCGCCGGTTGTATGCTTTGTTCCGCCAAAAGACGGCAACTTTCTTCTATTGAAGCCCTGTCGCAGTTTGCTCCGTGTACGCTGCCCCGCAATACGAGGTGCGCGTATTCGTTGCCGCTCGTATGCATCACGGCGGGGCTGCCGTTTTGCATAAGACCGAGAAAGGCATGCGGTTCCCGTGCGGAAACAATCGCGTTTATCGCCGTGCTGATATCACCGTCGGTAGGGTTCTTAAAACCGACCGGCATCGACAGCCCCGAAGCAAGTTCTCGATGTATCTGGCTTTCGGCGGAACGCGCACCGATGGATGCCCAGCTGATAAAATCCGCAGTATATTGCGGCACAATAGGGTCGAGCAGCTCCGAAGCGGTCGGCAGTCCCAGTTCGGTAATAGCGCTCAGCGTTTTGCGCGCTGTTTCCAGCCCGCCGGTAATATTAATAACCCCATCAAGCGCGGGTTCTACAATCAAACCGCGCCAGCCTAAACCGGTACGCGGTTTTTCAAAGTACACCCGCATGATAATACAAAAGGTATCACGGTATTTTGTTCGCAGGCGCATCAACCGATTCGCATAATCCAGCGCAGAGCTCGGATCGTGGATGGAGCACGGGCCGACAATCAATAAAAACCGGTTGTCAGCGCCGGACAAAATCGCTTCCACCTCTTTTCTGCCGGTCAATACCGTCCGGCATGACGCATCCGATACGGGGATTTTTTCGAGCATCTGCTGCGGAGAAATCAATGGATGGATTCGTTCAATACGCCGATTGTATAGCAGCGGGCGACTGTTCATCGTTTAAGGTTACTCTTCGATATCCGTGCTGTCCGAAGTCCGTGCAATATCGATCAACGTAAAAAAGAGAATAAGGAACAACGGCCCAAGCACAATGCCGTTCAGCTTAAAAAAACGAATGCCGCCGAGTATCGAAAAGAATATCAACAACGGATGAATTTGAATCCGATCTTTTAAAAACATCGGTCGTAAAAAGTTATCAACCGAACTGATAAAAAAACCTGCGACGCACAGAAAGAGAACACCTTTGAGCACGCCCGCCGTTAACAGTATTTCTATCCCGATGGGCGCCCATACCAACGCGCATCCGAAGAACGGTAAAAATGAGCTGAAAAAAGTTAAAAAAGATAAAAGCAGTGCGCCTTCTACTTGAAAAATGGTATATACGATAAACGCTGCTGCAAATTGGCAAATCGAAACGAGAAAGTATCCCATAAAAAGATTGGTAATCGTGTCCTTTATCTTTGCTGCCAGTTTTTGACCTTCCGACACCTGAATCGGGATAGCCGTTACAAACACCGAACCGAGATATTGCCCGTCGATAAACAGAAAATAAAGCGCAAAACACATGAACAGGAGCGAAAGCACAAAATTACCGATATTTTTTGCAATACTTGTCGCATAGCGGACAATCGTATTCGCATATTGAATAAAAAAATTCATCAGCTCTTTTTTTAAGTCGAATACCGAAAGATCGATTGTTCCCATCGAAATCTGCATAACCAATTCGTTGAGCGGCGCATTTTTTTCCATTCTAAACAGCTGCGGATGCGTAATAAAAAAGTTCATCATTTTCTTTACGAACATCTGCCCCTGTCCAATCAACTTTATGGCGAAAAAGAACAGGATTCCGGCAACCAGTATGATAATACCGACCGAAAATGCAGCGGCGATAATTCTTTGCTGCATTTTAAACCATCGTGATTCAGGCTTCAGCTTTTTAAGCAGTTTATGATACAGCGGCCCGAACATGATGTAGAGAATAGCCGACCATAACAGCACGCTCGCATAGGGTAAAAACACCCGCGCTACCAGCACAACGGTAATCGCCAGAATGATAAAAAAAGAAACGGTTTGAAACTTGAGCGATTTCTGCATGCTTATTTTGTTCCGTCTGCTGCAATTGAAGATTCGATATCGTTAAAATACCGGACGGTTCCAACGCGGAGTTCATCGGTGGCCGGTTCGTCGCACACGATAATTGCATGCGGATGCAACTGGAGCGCAGAAATCGTCCAGATATGATTGACACTCCCCTCTACCGCATGCCGTACCGCCCGCGCTTTGTTGTAACCGGTTGCAAGGATCATCACCTCTTCCGCATCGGTGATCGTACCGATACCGACGGTCAGCGCTGTCTTGGGAACTGCTGCCGTGTCACCGTTAAAAAAGCGGGCATTCATCGCAATCGTATCCTGCGTCAGTGTTTTTTGGCGTGTGCGAGACGCAAGAGAAGAACCGGGTTCATTAAAGGCGATATGCCCGTCTGCTCCGACCCCTCCCATGAAGAGATGAATTTTTCCGTATTGAGCAATCGCCGCTTCGTATTGCGCGCACTCTGCCGCAGGATCTTTCGCCATACCGTCTAAAATGTGGATGTTTGCGGAAGAAATATCGATATGCTTAAAAAAGTTTTCATGCATAAAGTAGTGATAACTTTGCGGATGGTCAGGGGGCAAACCGACATATTCATCCATATTAAAGGTAACTACGTGCTGAAACGAAATTTTCCCTTCCCGATGCCGTTTAATCAATTCTTTGTAGACACCGAGCGGTGTAGACCCCGTCGGCAGGCCGAGAACAAACGGCTTTGAGGCAGATGGAGCAAAGTCCGTAATTTTTTTACAAATATAATCCGC
>CAUPUT010000255.1:0-2953 GCA_963514615.1 uncultured Treponema sp. | reverse complement strand
TGGGAATCAAGATCCCCGACGGGAAAGTAAGTGAGTTCGAAACCGTGAGGGATGCATACGATTTTATTAAATCTCAGTCGAAATAATCCGGCAAAGGATGTGGTTCTTGTTTCCTTTTAAACATGGTTTGGAAAAACAGCGGAAGCAAGAACTGCTTGCTTTTCAAAAAAAAGCAGGATGTAAATTTAAAAATATTTATTTACTTGATACAGCATTCCATCATCGTTCTTTTTTTAACGAACATAATGATTCTCCTGTCAATAACGAACGCCTTGAATTTTTAGGTGATTCCATCCTTGGTATGATCGTGGCAACGGAGTTGTATGTTGCGCATCCTGATAAACCTGAGGGTGTCCTTGCAAAGATAAAAGCAGCTGTCGTGTCCGAAGATTCTCTGTTTCCGATTGCACTTAATCTCAATATCGATCGGTGTTTGATGTTGGGACACGGCGAAGAAATGTCGGGCGGGAGAAAGAAAAAAGCCTTGTTGGCCGATGCTCTGGAAGCTCTTATCGGTGCGCTGTATTTGGATTCAGGCTTTAAAACCGTTCAGCAATTTGTACTGAGGATTATCAAACCGCAGCTGCAGTTGGTGGAAGAAAACAAACATCAGTATCGGGATTATAAATCGTTGCTTCAAGAATATGCACAAAAAAAATATCGTATTATTCCTAAATATGTACTGGTGGAAACGCATGGACCGGATCATGATAGAGTCTTTCAAGTAAAGGTTGTCATTAAAGAGACGGAATACGCGCCTGCATTAGGGAAAAGCAAAAAAGAAGCGGAACAGGCAGCGGCGGAGATTGCTTGGAAGGTATTGTGCCTGTAGTTCATAGCTTAGTGAGTGTTAGTCGTGCGGAAATATGTCAAACGGTTGGCTGTTTTGACTTTTGTTGGCTGTTTTGACTTTTGTTGGCTGTTTTGACTTTTATGATATATACTTTAGTAAGGAGGAAGTATGTTTTCGTTTACAAAAAAAGATTTGGAGGTAGAGAAAGATAGGGCAACGCCTCCTGTCAGCGGTATTGTCTTTCAAGTCAGAGAAGTTGAAGCATTGATGACTGCCGCAGAAAATATTGCGATGAACATCAAAAGCAGAATAGCCGGTGCATCTCAGGTTATTTTTAAAAATCTGAAACAAGAACATCAATTCGAGGCTTTTACCGAAAGTATCGGCGCTATTTTGAATTCAATTATATCGGTTCAAGAGCAGCTGCAAGAAGTTCATAGTTGTACTACTGCACTGGAAGGTACTGCCGGGAAAGCGAGTTCTTCCGTAGAGCAAATAACCGATTCGGTAAACAGGGTTGCAAATATTGTTACTGATAGAATTTCAGTTACTTCTCAGTTGACCGATGCCGTTGCAAAGGGGTCGTTAAAGGTAAAAGACTTGTTTTCGGTTATCGATAGCCTTAATCAAAATATCGATGCGGTCAAAGATATTATCGGTTCGATCAATGACGTCAGTGCACAAACCAATTTGCTGGCAATGAATGCTGCAATTGAATCCGCTCATGCCGGCAAGGCAGGTTTAGGGTTTGCTGTTGTTGCAGGTGAAATCAGGAAACTTTCGGAGGCAACGGCGCTTAATGCGGCTGATGCTTCCAAGACGCTTAAAAATATGCTTGAAGCGCTTCAAACTGCACGGAGTACCGCCGATGAAACACGTACTGCAATGACGCTCATCGGTAGTTCGGTAAATGAAACAACCAGTTCTTTTGTTGAGATTTCCTCCGAGATGAATATGCTTGCAGATACAAGTACTTCGGTACGCGATGCAGTTATGTTGGTGCCGGAGTCTGCGGCGGATTTGAATGCTCGTGCGGATACTGCTATTGAACATGTCAATAAAATAGCTGATCAGGTGGATAAAGGAAAAAACATGCTGTCCTCTTTGCAGACAACTGCAAACGAAGTCAGCGATTTAATGAGCAGCGCGCTGTTTAATATGAACAGCATTATCGACAGTACCGTTATGGTCGATGATGCTGTTGAAAAAGGACTTGATCTTGCAAATGGAAAGACGATAGCTGCCGAGCATGCTCTGCCGTTCGCGCGCATTGTATTGAAACACCTCGGCTGGGTTACTAAAGTACGCGCTTTGATCGACGGGCGTCTTGACGCAAGCGGAATTGAATTGGGCGACCATAAAAAATGCGATTTAGGGCAATGGATTGATAAAGAAGCTGCATCATATGAAGGATTGGTACAGCATCCTGAGTTTAAAAAGCTTATGATACAGCATGAGCAGCTCCATAATGTTACAAAAACAGTTGTTAGTCAGCTTAAAACGATGTCAAGAACCGAATTGGAAGCTTCTTATTCAAAATTACTGGAGTATTCCGCATCGGTTATCGAAAGTTTGAGTATATTGCGTCAATTTATCGAAAGCAAAAACCACACGAAAAAATAATATTTCCGCAGATGTGCCGTTTTATAGCTCGGCAAGCGGAATACGGTATACGCTGGAACAATTTCGGCAGATAATCTCAAGCGGATTGTTTGCCGTTTTTTTTAAGTTCGCCAGTTCCGCTTGCGGCAATGTGCGCAATGCTTTCAGATAATACTCTTTTGAGCACGAACAATCGAAAGCAATATTCCGTGCCGCAACCGACTGAGGGTTAAACTCCCGCAACAGGCCGAAGATAATGTCTTCGCAGTTGCCGCCTTCGCCGAACCAATCACCGAGCGGAGGACAGGCGGTAAACGCCCGCTCCATACAGGCAACGGCATCTTCAATTTCTTCTTCCGTCTTTGATGGGGTGCCTCGGCGTGTTCCCCCTGCTGTCGGCATCCGCTGGATAAAAAAACCGCCGGCGCCGACTACGCGGCCGACACTATCGAAACGAATACTCGTATTAAAGGCCGTATAGAGCTGTTCCGATTGCTGAAAATACCACGCAAGGTCTTTTGCAATATTCCGATACTTGATTTCGACAATGCTTCGCTG
>CAUPUT010000254.1:0-2954 GCA_963514615.1 uncultured Treponema sp. | reverse complement strand
GCTTCAAGTTTTTGCGGCCAGTTATAATAATCGGATCGGAGAAAGCCGGAAGAAGGAACGCTTAAATCCTGTATTGCAATAGCGGTGTCGGAGCCGAGTGCACGGGTCATACCGGCGGCGATACTGCGCATCTGGGAATCTCCGAAAAAGAATAGCCGCAACGGCGTCCGTGCAGAATACCTAACCGTTAAAGCAACATTGCGGAGCGTTTCTTTAGAAACCTGTCCGATCAGCTCGGCAGGTATCCCTTCCCGTTCATTCAGCGTATCCGAAAAGCCGGGTATTGTTTCGGTGTACCCCTGCTCTCCGGTTATTGCATACAATGCCGCAACCTCGCTGTCATACACCCCTTGGCGGTAAAAAAACGTATCCCATTCGCCGCGCTCCGTTAACCCCGCCGTCCGTATAAACACATTCCTCAATACGGGGATAACGGCAGCAACAGGAGAAGATTCGGTCACGGAAACAATCGGCGCGGTGAGTGCGCTGTAAATATTTTTTAACGATGCTCTTTTAATGTTTTGCACCGGATGCGCAAGCCGCTGCCCTAAAAACGGAATAAGAATAAACAGCGCTAACACAACAAAGAAAAAACACTGATTGGGAGAGTATCGGCCGTTCCGCTCTTGCCCGCTATTTTGCCCTTGCCGATTGTCGTATTCTTGCCGCTCGTATTGAGCAGATTCGCCGCGTTGACTTTTTTCACTCATACTCTGCGTATCTCCCTAAAATCCGAAGTAGATAAACGGCGCAACACCGGAGGTCGAAACGATATTGAGTCCGACAAAAAACAACACAACGGCAGCGGCCTTTACCGCAAGCGGCAGCCGTACATACCGTGCAAAATACGCGCGGCGCGTCTCTTCTTTCGGAATTTGCAGTAGAAAGGCGGCGGCAAGCGGTACCAGCACAAACCAATGCACCGTGCGGAACGGCTGTGTGATATTCTTGAGCGAAGAAAAATACAACGTAATTTCCCGCACGGTATTCGATCGGAAAATCAGCCAGCTGATATTGATAAATGTAAACATGCCGCCGAGCCGAAGCAGCCGTTTCATGTCAATGTTCCGTCCGGCGAACCGCACCATGCCGCGGCGCGGTTTATCGGATACAGCCGTTGCAGTCATGAAAGATTCTTGGTTGCCCGCAGCAGTGTTTATAGCGGCAGCGCGGTGTTCTTTGCCGAGCACGGCGGCTACCCGCTCTGCGGCGCAGGCAATGCCCTGGAGCAGCCCCCACAGCACAAAGGGAATAGAGCCGCCGTGCCACACCCCCGCGATGAGCATTGTTCCGACCAGCGCAATCACCGTGCGGACTAAACCGTAACGCGAGCCGCCGAAGGAGAAATACACATAATCGCGCAGCCACGACGAAAAGCTGATATGCCAGCGCCGCCAAAACTCGCTCACCGATTGGGAAAGATACGGCCGGTTAAAGTTCTGCGGTGCGTCAAAACCGAGCAAAAGCCCGATACCAATCGCCATATCGCTATAGCCGGAAAAGTCGCAGTAAATGACAAATGTGTACGACACTAAAGCGACAAGCAGTTCGAGGGTATTACACAGTGCAGGATTCGCAAATACGGGATCGACGGCAAGCACGGAAAGAAAGGTTGCCAGTACCATCTTTTTATACAGCCCCGACAAGATCAGCAGTACGCTGCGGTCAAAGGCTATCGGACGTTCCGCCGTTACATCCTGTGCAAGATTATCCGGCAAGGCTGTAAAGAAGGCTTCCGCCTGCACAATGGGCCCCGACGCCAGCTGCGGAAAAAACGAGATATAGAGCAGCACTTCGATAAACGATTGAACCGGCCGCATTTTGCAGAGATAAATATCAAAAATATAGCTCATTGAGCGGAACGTATAGTACGAAATTCCTACCGGCAATAAGAGCGAGTAACTTTGCAGTTGCAACAACAGCGGCGCTTGGAGCTGTCCGTTAAAAAATGTGTAGTTTAAAAAGGAAACAGCAGTATAAAAATATTTGAAAAAGCCGAGGAAGAGAATGTGCAGCACAGTACCGGTTATCATTGTAATGGTACGGGGAATATAGTTTTTTTGTATACCGAGCAGATAACCGGTAAAGCCGGACAGCGCCGACACTCCGAACAACAAGAGGCAAAATCGCCAATCCCAGCAGGCATAAAAAAAATAGCTTGCGCAGGTAAGCAGCACAATCCGTTGTCCTTTCCGCCTGAATACATACCAGTACAGAAAAAAGACAACGGAAAAAAAGAGCGCAAACCGAAGTGTCGGAAATAACATCTCTCAAGAGATTAAGGAAGCGATGCCGGTTTGTTTGCCATCTTGCGCTGAATATCGGCGGCGCGATTCGCCGGCATCAACGAGAACCAGTATGCAACGGAAGATGTTTTGTTCGCTTTTTTTGCGATTGCCTCTACCGCCCGCAGTACATCGATAATATCTTGATCATCCATTTGCAATAAGTTTGCGACCGCCTTCTCAGGCTGCATACCGTTGATATACCGCGCAATCTGGTCGATATTCGCTTCCCGCATATCCCGTTCGGTTATCATCTGTTTAAAAGACTTTTCTTTTTCTTCTATAATAGAAAGCCGGTCGTCCAGCTCCTGCGATACCTGCGCCGCTTCTTTTTCGCGGGCGGTAACATCAGCTTCTTTTTTATCAAGCTCCTGCGAACGGACATCCAAGGCAATCAACCGCTTTGCATACCGGTCGGCATCCAAATCCGCATCAGCATCAGCCGGAGAAGCGACACCGGCAGGTGTCTTTAATCCGAACAACGAGTATACCGGCGAAAAGATTCCTCGCGCATTGATTAAGCCGAGATAGCTGAACCAAAAAAGTCCGCCGAAAACCAATATAATAATCAATAAAAGTAATACTATTACTCGTCCAAAAGAACCTCTACGTCTCACCGGAGTCCTCCCTGCATATTTCAGTATCGGTAAAAATCTTAACAAATATTAG
>CAUPUT010000253.1:0-2955 GCA_963514615.1 uncultured Treponema sp. | reverse complement strand
CCTGCACTTGCTGCGCAACCAACGAGGCAAAACTCGGTGCGCCGCTCTCCTGTGCCCCCTGCGTACCGTTTGCAGCGGCGCCTAAACCTGCCGTCATACTACGGAAGTCTGCCGCCATATCAACGGACGGCGCATTGGTAACCCGTACGGCAGCGCCCGCTTCGTGTACGGAACCGTCTGCAGTAACCGGAGCGGCATTCACCGTGCGCTCATCTATAATAGTAAACACCGGTTTGTGCTGCTTTACCTGCTGCGCCTTTGTGCTTTTTTCGAGAGAATGATCCGCGGCGAGTTCATCGGCATTTTTCTTCTGCTTTCCGGACAGCTCCGCCATACCGGAAGCCGCTGCACCTACCGCCACGCCGGATTCCGTTTTACCGTTTTTCTGTTTTTTCAACTGGTATGCCTCTTCGGCAGACAGTAAAGCGGCTCCCTCGGGCACGGCATCCGGCTCCGTTTGAGCAAACATCGAAGTTTTGAGCTGCTTATCCGCGCCGTTTTCAAGCGCATTCTTTACATCGATCCCGTCTTCAAAGGCACGCAAAACGTCCGCGTCTGCAAGCGCTTCGGCGGCCTCCCCTTCCCTTGCATCTGCTTCGGCAAGGTGTTGTGCGCGCGTATCGCTGTGTTTTCCTGCTTTGCTCTTTAGCCGGGATAATTCGGTTTGCGCCGCAGCATTTTTTTTACGCTCAGTCTGTTCCGACGCTTCTTGAGCAAACGCGGTGCTGCCGGATATTTTTTCTTCTCCCGCAGTACGGCCGTCAGCCTCCTCCGCCATCAGCTTTTTTATTATATCGATAAAGGATGAGCCTTTCACATCAGGTTCTTTTGCATTTTTTTTATCCTGATTACTTGACTGTACCGCATCCGAGTAATTAACCGGCTGCATATCGTTTTGAAGATCAAGTGCTTGCATGTATTGAACCTCCCATTCGCCTCTATATAGATAAATTATAGATAAACTCTCGTCTTTATGATTTTCGGCTTTTTTTCAGCCTTATTGAGAAAGAAAAGAGACAAAATGGGAAAGATTTTATAGAATAAGCAAAATATCTAGTGAAATTTTTTGCGCTTTTACGCAGAAATATTCAGTAGATATTGTAGAAAGACAGAAAATAAGCTATTCTACTGAAAATATTTGCGCTTTTACGCAAAAACATTCAGTAGGAGACATCGCTATGGAAATCAAAAGAGACCTGTATCTAAATCAGCTAATCAACAGAAAACATAACGGGCTCATTAAAGTTGTAACGGGCTTACGGCGGTGCGGCAAATCCTATCTGATTTTTCATCTGTTCAAAAATCATTTGATTGCAAACGGCGTTGATCCGAACCGTATTTTTGAATGTGCCTTTGATGTTTTTGAAAACAAGCAGTTTCAAGACCCGAATGTGCTCTATCCATATCTAAAAGAACGGATAAGCGATAGGGAGCAATATTATCTTTTGTTGGATGAGGTACAGCTCCTCAAAGATTTTGAGGCCGTTCTGAACAGCCTGCTCCGAATGAGAAATGTCGATATATATGTTACCGGCAGTAATGCGCATTTTTTATCTAAAGATGTGATTACCGAATTTCGCGGGCGCGGCGACAATGTGCATCTTTATCCGCTGAGCTTTGGCGAATTTATGTCTGTGTATCAGGGAACAAAGCAGGACGGCTGGAATGACTATATGCTCTACGGCGGTTTGCCTCCGGTGGTGAATTTTCCGACGCCTGATCAAAAAATCTCCTTTTTGAAATCACTGTTTGAAGAAACCTATATTTCCGATATTGTAGGCAGACATAAAATACGCAACCGGCAGGAGTTGGAAGAGTTGCTCAATATTCTCTCGTCGTCTATCGGCTCCCTTACCAATCCCACCAAACTCTCAAATACCTTTCAAAGCGTTAAAAAGAAAACCGTCAGCAATACCACCGTCAAAAATTATATCGAGTATCTTTGCGACTCATTTTTAATCGATGGAGCAATCCGCTACGATATAAAAGGAAAGAAGTATATTGATACGCCGGTAAAATATTACTTTACGGATATGGGACTGCGCAATGCCCGGCTCAATTTTCGGCAGCTGGAAGAAACGCATACAATGGAAAATATCATTTTTAATGAGCTGAAAATCCGCGGGTTCAATGTTGATGTCGGGGTTATTACGCAATATGAATCGAATGAGAAAGGGAACGGACTGCGCAAACAGCTGGAGATCGATTTTGTCTGCAACAAGGGTTCAAAACGGTATTATATTCAGTCGGCGTACGCACTCCCCGATCAAACAAAAGTAGAACAAGAACAGCGTCCGCTGATACGAACGGGCGATTCTTTTAAAAAGATCATCATCACAAAAGATGCTCCGGCGCCGTATTACAATGATTCCGGTATTTTGATTATGAATCTCTATGACTTTCTGCTGAATGACCGAAGTTTGGAGTATTGAAAAGAGGAGTAACCTATGATTACCGTTTTTGAACAGGAGCTTGAGAAGGGTACCGGCGTACCGTATCTTTTGCTGAAAAAAGGCTGTATTCAACCTTCGGAGCAAATTGAAGAAATCTTATACGCTAACATTATAGAAAACAAAGCCTACGATCCGCAATGTGAAGGCAGCCGCACCGAATATCTGTACGATCTCTTGGAATTATATCCGCACAGAGAAAAGATCGACGAGCGCACTATCGCATATTTTAACACAATGGACGATAGAGATTGGGGCGAATTGCAGGTATTCGGATTTGTACGGAAGCTCGCCGAGTCGAGGCGATTCGATAAGACCGCGCTGTACAAAAAATTCGAACAGTATGCCGAAGAAGATATGTATAATGGCATGATCGGCTTGAGCGATTTACTACTGCTCGATAAATATGAGGCGGTTGTATACCTCGCCCGTTTTTTTGGTTCCCATATTACAGAAAATAATAAAAAAGAGATTTTCCACTCTACTTTTTTAGAAATTTATGCGG
>CAUPUT010000252.1:0-2958 GCA_963514615.1 uncultured Treponema sp. | reverse complement strand
CCGTATTATCTGCAATGCCGATGCGCACCAAATAGAACAGGTTTTGGCAGGAGTGCAGAACGGTATCGAATATGCGGAAGACCTCGGCATACCGATCATCGATGCGGCGGAAGCGCTGGGTTTTGCGCATAGGTAGAACAGGATTGCCGGTATGTTGAAAGAGGTCATTTTTTTGAGGATATACGATGCGTAAGGATACGCCGCATACTATTGAACGGAAGGCTGCTCGTGCCGTTGTGGAAGGACGGGTGCAGGGTGTGGGCTTCCGTTATTGGACGGTACAGGTTGCACGGGAATTCGGCATTACCGGCTGGGTACGGAACTGTCCCGACTATTCGGTAGAGATATTTGCAGAAGGAGACGGCGCCGCGCTCTATGAATTCTTCGATGCGGTGCAGCACAGTCATCCCCGCGCGTATATTTCCAATTTTACCGTTACGGCTGCACAGTATGAGGGGTTGGAATCGTTTAAAGTCCTCTTTTGAAAATATATGGCACATCTACTTCGTTGCTACGCACAAATTAATCCTCAACGTATCAAAGATACGCCTGCGGTTAATTTGTGCTCGCGCCTTGTATCTGTACCATCTATTTTCAAAAGGCTAACGGAAAGCTATATCCGTGTGCCGCTACTGCAAATGCTCAACGTATTAGAACGGACAAGGACGTACAACTAAAGGCTTTTCAGGAGCGGCATGGAAGGGGGAAATAATGGTTGTTAAAATAGTGCTTCCGTTTTTGTATCTCGGGTTCGGATTTCTCGTGGGAAAAATGCCGATCGATATAAAAAAACAGACGTCATATCTGCTTACCAGAATAATTATTCCGCTGATCATTATTTATAATATCTCAACGTGCCGTGCCGACTTATTTGTCAGCATATTTGCTATGATTATTATGATGACGGTAATGATGTACATGAGCCGGTTTTTCAGTGCCGATGCCGTCGAGCAGTTATGTTTTTTCTATTTAAATATCGGCTGGCTTTCGTTGCCGATTGTTGCAACGGTATGGGGAGATAGTGCCGCAACCGCCGTACTTTCGCTGTATATCGGTAACTCTCTTTTTGGAAATTCTATCGGCGCCGGTATGTTGATCAATAACGGTGCGGCAAAGGTCGATATAAAACGGACATTGAAAACGCCTCCTGTAGCTGCGCTTGTTATCGGTATTATCTGTATGCCGTTTGGGGATAGTATCAAACTTTATTTACCGCCCTTATATCGGATACTTAAATTAGTTATGAGTATTTTAGGGATGGGTGTACTCGGTATGTGGCTTGCAAAGATTAAGCTTGAGATGAAGGATTTACGATTAACGCTTAAACTGGCGGTGTTGCGGGCGCTTACGGTTTGCTGTCTGATGACGCTTTTTATCTTTATTGCGGGGCTGCTACACTTGGAATTGGTAACTTCCAACAAGCAGGCGCTGTATATGATCTGTATCTTGCCGCCTGCCGCCAACATTATCGTGCTTGAAACACATTACTGCCATACGGGGAAATCTGCGGGACTTACCGCGTGGGGAACACTGTTGAGTTTAGTGCTTATCCCGATATATATTGTGGTAACAAGGCTGCTGTTTTAAACCATGGCAAACGCATCAGGCGTTTTTTTTAATAGCCCCGCAGAAGCAGTTAAACCGTTTCCCAGTTTTTGACGTATCCTTCCAGTTCATCCAGCATCGCAAGAATGACGGTTTTATTTTTTTCCGAATAGGCTTCAGCTTCTTTTCCCAGCTTTTTAAAAAACGGGAGCAATGGGGTTAGCTTTGCTATGGGAACCTTGGTCGGATGGTACTTTATCAACACACTTCCGGTAACGGGATTATGTTCAATCTCTTTGATGATTGATGAAAGCGCCGGAGCTTTCAAGATGGATAATGCCCGCTCGGTGATTGCGGTGTCCTTAAAGACAGGCGCCCGCAGCCGTATGCGGCCGGGGAAAAAGCCGGTAATCATCTTGCCTCCTTTAACAGCTTTTGCATGGATTCGATACTGACGGCAATGGTCAGTGAATTATGCAGTGTCGCCGCGAGGGCGGGCGGGATAAGACCGAACATACCGGCAAACAAGAGCAGTGAATTGCCGCCGATAATCAGCTTATTGTTTTTATCTATCCGTGACAGGGTTTTTTGACCGAGCTTCCGTACCGTAATTAAGCCGGAAAGTCCGTCTTCGGCCAGTACAATATCGGCGGTGTCTCCTGCAATTGATGAACAGTTATCCATTGCAATGCCGACATCCGCGGCGGAAAGTGCGGGTGCATCGTTGATTCCGTCACCGATCATAATCACCTTGTGTCCGGCATCTCGTGCTTCCTGCACATAGCGCACCTTATCTTCCGGCAGCGTCTGCGCATGATATTCCGTAATTCCTGCTTGAGCTGCAACCTTTGCCGCCGCTTGTTCGGCATCTCCTGTAATCATAACGCAATTACGCACACCCAAGTGTTTCAGCTCGGAGACGGTTTCTGTGGTACCTTCCCGGGCGGGATCTCCAATAGTCAAAATACCGGCGAGCTGCCCGTCAACCGCCAAGTAGAGTAATGAATAACCGGACTTCTCGGCAGACTTCTGCACGCGGGCTATTGCTTTGGTGGTCGGAACTTTTTCATCTTCAAAAATAAAATGAGCGCTTCCGATACAGAGCCGCTTACCCTCTAACGAGGAAGCAATGCCGTGTGCGACAATGTATTCTACCTTTGCGTGGCGTTCGGGATGTACAAGATTTTGCTCTTGGGCGGCTTGTACAACGGCTCTCCCCAGCGGGTGCGGAAAATGTTCTTCAAGGCATGCAGCAAGCCTGAGCACTTCATCCTTTGTAAAAGCGCCGAATGGATGAACCTCGGCTAAAACCGGTTCCGCATAGGTAAGGGTTCCCGTTTTATCGAAGATAACGGTATCGGCAAGCGCCGCCGCTTCCAAATATTTTCCGCCTTTTATCGAAATACCGTGCTC
>CAUPUT010000251.1:0-2970 GCA_963514615.1 uncultured Treponema sp. | reverse complement strand
ATAATTTTTTTGGAAATGGGGGGTGGTGGGAGGGAGTTGGTGGGTTTTTTTTTTTAAAAAAGGGGGGGGGGGGGGGGTATTATACTGTTACTCTCCATTTTGTCAAGTCCTTTTTTATAAAGTGTTTTTTATGCAGATTTACCGTAAAGATATGTTAAGAATCCGATAGTCGGTGATAAATTCAATATGAGGCATATTATACCACGGGAAATACAAATTTGCAAGAAAAAATTTAACAAAAAAAATTATTGGATTAGACTTGACCAATACTATCTGTTTTATAATTCTTAATTAGGAATTGATGTTCGGTGGGGGCTCTTAGAGTAGAACCCTGATATTGTTCTATTTAGGGATCGTAGAGGATAGTTTTCTTTTTATCGGAAAAACTACTTTACTTAGAATCAGCGGCATCCGTGCCGTTTCTGGTACGTCGAGGACTGTTTTTGTTAAGCGACAACGCAGATGCGCCTTCCAGCGTTTTTGCAAATAGACGGTGTAGATATCTTGTCAGCAAATGTAGATGCGCCGTCTATTTGCAAAAGATTACACTTTGAATTTAGAGACTTCCTCCGCCAAGCTCTCAATACTCCGTTTATTCTTCTGCGTAATTTCGCTCACTTCCTGCACGGCATTGTTGATCTGTATGGCGCCGGATGCCATCTCGTTCATACTTTCGGTGATGACACGAGTCAAACTGTCCAGTTTTTGCATCTCTTCTGCAACGCCTTCTCCTCCTTTGAGCATTTCTTCGGAACCGGCCTGTACTTCCGTTGTTACCGTGTTGATGCTCTTGATAGCAGTCAGCACTTCCTTACTTCCATTCTCTTGCTCCCGCATCGCTTCGGTCAAACGGTCGCTCATTTCTTTTACTTGTTCGGCAAGGTTAAAGATTGCGTTGAACTTTTCTTCGACGGTTTTGGACGAAGACGAGAGCGTTTCAATTTCTCCCGATAAGGTTTTCAGCGTTGTAGTGATGGTTTTTCCTTGTGTAGAAGATTCTTCGGCAAGTTTACGGATTTCGTCTGCAACGACGGCAAAGCCTTTACCCGCTTCCCCTGCATGGGCAGCTTCGATTGCCGCATTCATTGCGAGCAAGTTTGTCTGCGATGCAATATGCTGAATAACGCTTGACGCTTCCATTAGTGAACCTGATTCTTCTGCGATCTTTTGCGTTACTGTATTTGAGGTTACCAGCGTTGCTTTGCCGTCGCCGGTTGCCGTTGTGAGGCTTTTGATTACATCATCGGTTTTGCCGAGTGTTTGCCCGATGGAGGCGATGTTTGCAACCATTTCTTCTACGGAAGAAGATGATTGTGCAACACTTGCCGCCTGTGTTTCGATACTGTTATTGAGCTGCTTAATCGTGCGGACAATTTCCTCGACGGTTGCCGCGGTTTCGGTAACGCTTGCCGCTTGCGTCATTGCTTGCTGCTTTACCCCGTCGATATTGGCGCTGATCTCATTTACGGCGCTTGCCGTTTCGGTCATATTGGAAGCAAGTTCATTGCCGATTTCTTCCATAGTGCTTGCGTTTATACCAACTGTCTGAATTGAAGTGCCGATTTTGGCAATCGTTTCGTTAAAATATTCGGATAAATCCGTTACTTCATCGTTACCGTGCACCGGTAGGCGTACCGTTAAATCTCCTTCACCTTGTGCGATATTTCGCAACGCGGCGACAACGGTTTTGATCGGCTTAACCATTGCACCTGCGATAAAATAAACAATCATAAGCGCTGTAAAGAAAATGATCAATCCAATAACTCTCATTGAAAAGCGCAACGAATTTACCGTTCCCATAAATTCTTCTTCAGGGGCAGCTATGACGACAGCCCAATCAGTTGTCTTCATCGCAGCGTGGGAAGCAATTTTATGTATTCCCTTATATTCATAAAAACCGATGGAAGATTCGTCTATTCCGAGGGCAGTATTTTCGAAAGCGGCAAGAGAAGCAAGGCTGCTATCGGTCGACGCCATCTTTCCAACATTCTCCATAGCCTTTACTCTGTCAAAGTCTTTTGACGCAATAGTAGTACCCGTAAGACCGAGAATATAACAATAACCGGTTTGTCCGACAACAATATCGTGAATATCATGTGAAAGAATTGACGCTTCAACAGTCGCAAGCAACACATTGATAATAGCGCGATTGTCATCATAAACGGGCACAGTAAAGACAAGGATAAGGTCTCCGTCTAAACGAGAAATGACCGGCTCTGCGACAAAATTTTTTCCTTGAGAAGCCGCACGAAAATATTCTCTATCGGAAACATCTATCTGCTGTCCGTTTTCTGCATATCGTATGCCATGCATATCGCATAAATTCATTTTATGAATCCTTGGATTGAATGCAGCTTCTTTTACTAAATATGCTGTTTTTTCCTGATATGAAAGAGTGGGATCGCGTAGAATCGGGGTACGAGCGATACCTTCAAAAAATTGAAAAAAGGCCGTAACTTTGCCGTCGATAACTTCTGCCGTGTCGGTTGCTTTATCGATAAGATGCGCTTCGATTTTTTCGACAACGGCTTTTCGTGCAGTACGAACGGCAAGAACACCCTCTATAAACGAAGCAAGAGCTACTAAAAGACCGAAAATAATAATAAGCTTGTAACGAATTGAAAACCGCTTTTTCATTGTAAATCTCCCATAAAAAGTCAAAAAGAAAGTATCAACTTTTGATTGACTTCTTACGCATGTTCGCAACGAAGTGAGAACGTGCAAATGATATACAAGTTTGCGCTTGAGCAAACTTGAGTAAATAAAAGCCTGAGCTATTTGTGCGGCTTTTATTCGTGCGGAGGGGTTAATACCCCAACGTTTGCGTCGTAACAAAGGGTATTAAAGCCGACTGCAACCACCTCGTCAAAAATATACATCCTTGTACATTTTTGACTGCGAGTTTTTTACAAAGCAAAAACTCGTTTCTGTTTGGAACCACCGGCATCCGTGCCGGATCGAACACACAGT
>CAUPUT010000250.1:0-2973 GCA_963514615.1 uncultured Treponema sp. | reverse complement strand
AAACGAAGGAAAAGCTCGGCTTTGAAGTTCCGCTTGTAATGCCTAAGTTCTCCGTGATGGATCCATGCTACACGTTCTCGGTACCCCAAAAGCATACGGCTGCCGGCACTGCGGATATTATGAGCCACACATTTGAAAGTTATTTTTCGTTGGACGACGGGGCATATTTACAAGACCGGTTCGCCGAAGCGGTACTGAAAACCTGTATCCACTACGGCCCCATTGCGTTGAAGGAACCCGATAATTATGACGCCCGCGCCAATTTGATGTGGGCGGGAACATGGGCGATAAACGGTTTGTTGGGGTGCGGAAAGATGACGATGTGGTCGGCTCACCCGATGGAGCATGAGCTGAGCGCTTTTTATGACATTACGCACGGGGTGGGGCTTGCAATCCTAACCCCTCATTGGATGCGGCATGTACTGAACGACAATACCGTGCATAAACTTGCCGAATACGGTGTTAATGTGTGGGGTTTGCCCGCAGATGAGGATGTGTATAAAACGGCAAACACCGCTATCGATAAGACATCGGAATTTTTTGCATCGCTCGGTATTCCGATGACGCTGCGCGAAGTCGGTATCGGCGAAGAGCATCTTAAAGAGATGGCCGAAGCGGCTGTGATGCACCGGAGCCGCAGCGGAAAAATCCACGGCTTCCAAACCTTAACGGCAGCCGATGTTCTCGCAATTTATAAAGCCGCGCTGTAAAAGGCTCGATGATATTAATTAGGAACCTCTAAAAACTGCAAGCCTATCTATCGGCTTGTTCTTTAAGGAAATTCATTACCTTGGGGCTGTCTAAAAACTGAAAGCCTATCGGCTTTTTCTGTAAGGAAATGATTTGTCATATCCGCAAAGCGGATTGCGTAACAGTTTTTGGACAGCTTCCTTAAGCTTTAGATGCGATGTTTAAAATTAAGTCGTTGCTGTATAAAGACTTAATTTTAAACTTGTCGGGGATGTTCCGAAAATAACCAACTTTTGGGACATCCCCTGCGAATCGGTTTTTAGAGGTTGCCCTTATATCATGGGCATTGCTAAATGTCTAATCAAACTTTTAGCAGATGTTTTGATTATAATGAAGAAGCCTTTTAAAGCTGTACGCGGGCAAGGCCTTCTGCCGCTTCTTTATAGTCTTTCCGTATGTTGAGTGCCCGCTGGAAAGCATCTCGCGCACTTTCTTTATGCCCTGCCTGTTCACGGGCAAGACCGAGTCGGTACCACCACAGCGAATTGGACGGTTCCAAATGTACTGCCGCAGAATAAGCGATATCGGCTTTTTGGTAGCGCTTTGTTAAGCGATAAATATCGCCGGTATAAAAGTAGGCAACGCTTGCTCGCTCTCCGGTGGGTGCCATATCGATATACCGCTCCATTTGCCGGAGCGACTCTCGATAGTCATTCAGATAAAAGTAAGCCTCGCCTAATGTTTCAATGATTCGCACATCCGATGCAATTTTAAGCGCTTCATTGCAGACGGCTACCGTTTCACGATATCTGTGAAGCCGGAACAGCGACCATGTATAGACTGTGTAGGATTCCATATTACGCGAATTTTGACGGAGTTCGGTAAGGCACACATCAACTGCCGCCGTATACGCTCCTTTTGCTTCTTCCGTTCTTCCTGCGCTATCCAAGCTGCGGCCGGTGCGGTATAATTTAAGTGCATCGGCTTTTTCTTGTGCATGAATTGATCCCGATATGCATACGAATATCGCAAAGATAATCATAACGCATTTTGCAACATTATATGTTCGTCGGTGTATATTCATTTTAACAACCTCTCTTTACCGTAAGGCATCTAAAATCTCAGGGAAGTTTTTAGATGCCTTGATCATGAATCGTCAAACCCGCTGCAGGAAACGGGAAAGTTTCTAAAGGAAACTCCAAAATTTCAATTGTTAGACGGTACCCTTAGTTTTTTTAGAAGCAGGGAATTAAATTCCTAGAATGCCGGAACAACTTCACCGTTAGGATATTTTTCCGTAATATACTTCCGTACTTTATCGCTTTGCAGCGCTTTCATCAATGCCTTGATGCGCGGATCGTTCTCATTTCCTTGCTTAACCGAAACAACATTTGCATAAGGAGAATCCTTTCCTTCGACGAGCAGTCCGTCTTTTGCAGCGGAAAGCCCCGCAGGAATAGCATAGTTCCCGTTGATAACGGCACCTTCAACATCCGTAAGTACGCGCGGAAGGGTTGCTGCTTCAATTTCTCTAAACTTTAAGTTGTAAGGATTTTCGGTAATGTCTTGCGCGGTCGCGGTCAATCCGGCACCGTCTCGCAAGGTGATAATATGTGCAGATTCAAGCAATAATAGTGCGCGCGCTTCGTTTGTCGGGTCATTGGGAATAGCAATAGTGTCGCCGCTTTTAAATTCGGAGATGTTTCCGTATTTTTTTGAATACAGCGCAAGCGGCTCAATATGGACGGTTCCTACGCTGACAAGATGATAGCCGTGTTCTTTGTTAAAGCTGTCCATATACGGGATATGCTGGAAGAAGTTCGCAACTTGTTCATCTGTTTCAACCGCTTCGTTGGGTGTTATATAATCGGTAAACTCGGTAACTTTAAGCGTAATGTTTTCCTTTGCAAGATCCTCCGCTACAAGATCCAAAAGTGCTTTATGGGGTTCCGGGCTGGCAGCGACGGTCAAAATATTTTTGTCGTTTTCTTTTTTTGCACAAGAAATCGATAAACTTGCGAAAAGAACCGCGCTAAGCATTAATATGAGTCGTTTTTTCATAACTTCATCTCCTTTTTAAGTAGAATGAACGCTAGATTACTATATATCTTTTAAGTCTGTCTAGGGTTTTGCGCGATCATTCCTAATTATGAATTAAATCCAACATTGCCTGCCGCTCTTTTGCGGTAAGGTCGCGGAACTCTCCTGCTTTCAGGGTTCCCAGCTCAAGGTTCCCGATGCGAACCCGCACCAGCCGCTTTATCGTGCAGTTAAAGGAATCCA
>CAUPUT010000249.1:0-2975 GCA_963514615.1 uncultured Treponema sp. | reverse complement strand
CCGAACTCGTCAAAATCGATCCCAAGTCTATCGGTGTTGGGCTCTATCAGCATGACTTAAATCAGAAAAAGCTTTCAGAAGAGCTGGATGCGGTTGTCGGTTCGGTAGTAAACAATGTCGGCGTCAATTTGAATACCGCAAGCGCCTCATTGCTTAAATACGTGTCCGGTATTACGAGCGGATTGGCAAAAAAGATTGTGAGTTACCGCGAAAAAACCGGCATCTTTACCGACCGGGAGCAGCTTCATAATGTCAGCGGTTTAGGCCCCAAGGCCTTTGAACAATGCGCAGGTTTTTTAAAGATACCGGAGAGCGCCAATCCGCTGGATAACTCGTGGGTACACCCCGAAAACTATCCTGCAGCGGAGGTTATCTATCAGATTGTACGCAAAAACGAACCGGTAACCAAAGAGGTTCGCACGGAGCTGCAGGAAAAATATCAGCTCGGCGAGCAAACAGTCAGCGATATTATCGAAGAGCTGAAAAAACCGAACCGCGACCCTCGTGAGGACTGCCCCAAGCCGATTATGCAGCAGGGCGTTCTCTTGTTTGAAGACCTGAAACTCGGCATGACCGTTAAGGGCAAGATCAAAAACGTTGTAGACTTTGGCGCCTTTGTTGACCTCGGTATTAAGGAAACCGCCCTGCTGCACATCTCCGAGATGAGCGACAGCTTTGTTTCCGACCCGCTTGAGGCGGTAAAGGTCGGCGATATTGTGGAGTGCCGGATTATTGCGCTCGACGAAGCGCGCCGCCGCATCTCACTCAGCCGGAAAAGCGAAAGCGGGGTACAGGGAAAGCTGACCGGAAAGCAAAAGGCGGAAGTAAAAAAGATTACCGTAAAGACTAAGGACGGAAAAACCGTTGCGGTTAAGACTAGCAGCGGCGCCCCTGCCGTGCAGGGAGAAAAACACCTAAGTCACCGCGGAGAGCGGCAGCCCGCAGTCCGTTCGGAGCGGCGTGTCGCAGAAGCCCGCCCGCGAAAGGATGATGACGGCACAAAGTACAATCCTTTTGCAGCATTCTTTAATAAGAAGTAAGGCAGCCCATTCCAATCAACACCACCAGTGCAGAGCATCGGGGGTGTTGATTCTTTAGGGGCCGTTTTTCCGGTCTTCTACATTTTTATATACTTCCATATTTTCTGCCATTATTTATTCCGCAAAGATGACAAGCTGACTGTTTTTGAAGGGGTATAATGATTTAGCCTGTCTTCAACCATCGAAAAAAATTCTTTATGTTCTTCAAGGTCTTTCAGTTCTGAAAGTTTTTCATAACGGATTTATTCTTTGCAATGATGGGGGAGTCCGTACAGACGGAGATACATTGTTCTTTGGGATGTAGCGATTGTATTGTTGTTACTACCGATACAATAAGATGGACGGTAAGAAGATTGTGCTCATCGGTGATGGATTATTTCCAAAAGCGGTATCGAAATCCTGTGCTGAGATTGATTAAATCAAAGCCTGCAGGGATAACGGCTAATGACATATCCCAGGCATCTTTAATGCGAAAGTTACATTCAAACTCTCCGCCATACCAGATAAAAGCATATTCCCAGTTTTCAAATGAATTGCCTTTTAAAAATTTTTCCGCTGTATCATAGCCTTTCAGCTTAAACCAACTTTGCCGATAAATTAGTGTCGGACCAATTCCCACATTTGCCGAAAACCGCTTGATTTTGAGCAGACGAAGTCGAAAGCCGAGATGCGTGTAACCTAAAAATTGTAGTGCACAGTCGCCGTATAAACCCTGTACAAATTTAAGTGAAAGGATATCATAAACAATAAAATATTCAAAATTCAGCGTACCGCCGGGATTATAAACAAAAACTCCGCGAGAATCAAATTTAAGTGGCATGAGCGGTGCATTGGGTGAACCTTTAGGATGCAGACTAAAGCTTACGAACTTCACTCCGACAGCTAACCGTTCCGCATACAGCGGGGAAAGAGCTAGAGTATATAATACCACTCCCAAACATAGTATTGTATATCTTTTTCGTGAAAAACAGTGGCGAAACATAAAATAGACCTATCAGGAAAACTCGTAAACGAGTTAGTATATTAACAAATCATACTTCGTTTGTCAAATATTCAATAAAAAAGTGTTCATTGATTTAAATATCATTCTTGATTCGTGGTTTAATACTCGTCGTTCCTCTACCGCCATGTACGGCGTCGTTCAGGAATGAGAACGCGAGGGGCTGTCCAAAAACTGAAAGCCTATCGGCTTTTTCTGTAAGGAAATTCATTAACTTGTCCGCTTTTCAGCAGTGGCAAGGATGCAGGCGTATCTTTGATACGTTGAGGATTAATTTGTGCGCAGCAACGAAAGGAATCCCCGCCATCCGTGGCGGAGCTGCAGAGCCAGCGCTTTTGAAAATAGTAGTACCGGATACAAGGCGCAGAGTGAATAACACCCGCAGGCGTGCTTTTTGCACGTCGAGGACTGTTATTCACCCTGCAACGCCGTAGACGGTATGCATATTTTCAAAAGTAGGGTGCTAGCATAATTCATATTTTTAGTCTATACTAAATACATTCAAAATAGCCGGTGATTATCGGTTCGTTTTTATGATGCCCTTATGATAACGGCATGCAATGGAGAGTAGCATGAAAGAATTAATTTCTCGTCCCGGTGCAAAACATACCGAAGTGATTTGTTCCACTTCTGCTATGATATACCGCCTCGGGTCACTGTTTAAAAGCGCTGTCTATCATAAAAAGTTTTTTTTATCGGCCGTATTAGCGGCTTTTGTTTTTTTAGGATCCGGTACGGCTGCGTATGCGGAAGCAGCTCCTACGGTGCGCGGAGGTGTTATCGATTTGCAGAACTGGAACTTTGACACCCATGGTAAGATTCTTCTTTCCGGTAATTACGGTTTTTTTTGGAACGAATTTCTAGACAATTGGAAAGATCCGTCCGCTTACATTCCGGTACCGGCTTCTTGGACAAACAAAAAAGCAATGCAGGGA
>CAUPUT010000248.1:0-2995 GCA_963514615.1 uncultured Treponema sp. | reverse complement strand
ACGGCTTTGAGGCAGATGGAGCAAAGTCCGTAATTTTTTTACAAATATAATCCGCGGCCCATACGGAACAGGCGTCATAATCGGGTTTTATAATTAATCGCATAACTTCTCCCATTCTTAAAAAGCATTTTTCTTTAAGCAGCCTTTGATAACGGTTGCAAGTACATTGAACTGCTTATCGAATACGATAAGATCACCTTCGTATCCCGGCATAATAGACCCGCGTTTGGAATACCGCATAATTTCCGCCGGATTTGCGGAACCGAAGCGGACGGCGGTTTCTACCGGAAAGCCGAACGACACAAGATTCTTTACCCCGCGAATCATCGAAAGGCTTGAACCGGCGATAACACCGTCCGCCTTACGATGGAAACACCCGCCTTGGAGCACAACTTCTTCTCCATTCGCGATCAGCATACCTTCATGCTGCTCCGTAGGTTTAAGACTATCGGTTATTAAGACAATCTTATCGATCGGCTTATCGCGTGCCAATAGCCGGATAAGATCGGGATGAACATGGATACCGTCTGCAATAATCTCGCAGGACATTTCCGGATGGATTAAAATTGCTCCGACAGCGCCCGGGTTGCGGTGGTGCATTTGACTCATCGCATTAAAAAGGTGCGTCGAATGTAGAATCCCCGCTTGCATTCCTTCAAGCATATTCTCATAAAGCGCATTGGTATGCCCCGCCTGCAGCACAATATTTTTTTTGATGCAGTAAAGCGCCAATTCGCGCATATTTTTAAGCTCGGGAGCAACCGTCATATTGACGATATTTCCGTTTGACGCAGCCCAAAGCTTATCCATTAAATCCAAATTGACGGGACTAATCGCGGAAGGACTGAGCGCCCCGGGCTTTTCCGGCGAAATAAACGGACCTTCAAGGTGCACTCCCATGATAGTCGCACCCTCTTCATGCCCCATTGCATCGACAATCGCGCGGATACATCCGGTCATGTTCTCAGGATCGGTCGGATACAACGTCGGATTAAAGGCTGTTACACCGTATTCGGCAAGCGCTTTCGACATTTCGAGGATGGAATCGGGGGAGTTGTCCTCCGTCCCAAATCCTGCAAAACCGTGAATGTGGGTATCGATCAACCCCGGAGCAATATACGCCTTATCGACATCGATGATACGTACTTCCGAAGAAAAATGTTTATTTAAAAAGCGGCGTTCGCTAAAGACATCCTCAATCTTGCCGTCTTTAACATAGACGCATCCGTTTTCCATTAAAGAGTAGCCGGTTACTACTGTCGCATTATGAAAACAAAGTGCTTTTTCCATGATTTTCTCCGTAATTCGGTCGATTTTATCAAAAAAATATTAAAAAGCCTAGAGCTCATAGGGCGACTGCATCAGACATTTTCCTAAAAAAATGTATTTTTCAGGTAACATATTATTGTAAAGTGTGCTATAATGGGTGCATATGTATTCTCAAGAGAAAGACTTCACACCCGATTTGCGCTTTAAAAGTCAAAATATGGCCATTGGGGCGCGAAATTGTGTTATGCAAAATATCTATACTCTTGTAAAGAAACACCGTTCATTCTTGATTCTCGGTCACGAAAATCCTGATGAAGATTGTTTTGCTTCGACGGTGGCGAGTGCACTATTGTTACGCAAGTTCAATAAACATGTCAGTATTTTTTTGGAGTGCCTGCCTCCTGAAAATCTTAAATTTCTCAGTTCTATCTGCAAATATAATAAGATTAATGTCTATTATGGGACGATGCCGCCTATCCGTTCCGTGGAAGTGCTGTGTATCTTGGATACACCGAAGCCGGATATGATAGCCGCAAACGGCTGTATTTATGATTTTTTGCACGCTTCAACTATTCCAAAGGTTGAATTGGATCATCACTTCGGTTCCGATGCCGCATATATTGGGGATCCGAACTATTGCCTCGTTCTCCATGCCTCAAGTACGTGTGAAATACTGTGCCGAATATGCTATAAATTGGCAAATCATCCCGAAATACGACAGCGCTACAGCATCGAAGAACTTTATTCACGCAATTTGGTGTTGACGCTTTTAACCGGTATGCTTGGAGACGCCAAAATGGGTAACTATATCTCCAATTCTCATGATAAAGAAGTCTTTGACTATTTTTCCAAGCATTTGAATTTGATGCTGCGGATCAGCACCCATTCGGAGGGGCATACTAAAAAAATCGAATCGATGGAGCGACTGCTTGATGTGATGGAAACCACCGATGCAGAAACTGAAAAAGCTTACAATGACATTATCGGTCGTGCAATGTACACCGGTCAAGTCGGATCGGTCGTCCTCTCGGAAGATGAATCCAATGCTTTTTTTAAAAGTATAGAGTACGCTCAGTTTATCGGTATGATTAAGGTCGCGACAAACACTATTGCCGAAAAAGCAGGAGGGGTGGGAATTTCGGTCTATTTCGATTCTCCCGACAAGTCCAATAAAATACAATGCCGCATCCGTGTAAGCGAGGCGATGCGGGGTATCAATTTACACCCGATTCTGAGTCATTTTAAAATTACGGACGGGGGCGGACATCCCGGCGCTATCGCCTTTAGGCTGCCCCGCGAATCCGGCTCATCGCTTCACACGTTGCTTGCGGACATAGAATCTTTTATTAAGCAAAACATATTGAGATGAAACAAAACTTTCAACTATTAATGGAACAAACCATCGCAGGATTGGGCAATTCCTTTACCGCCGAAAATCCGCCGCGGCTTATGCTCCATTCATGCTGCGCCCCGTGCAGTTCTTCGGTAATAAAACGGCTTGCAGGGCATTTTAAATTGACGGTATTCTATTACAATCCCAACATTGATACCCAGCTCGAATACCATACCCGAGCGAACGAACAAATCCGTTTAATCAAACAGTATAATACGTCAAACGAATTCCCGTATCGAATCGATTATGCGATACGGGACTATAGCCATGAACAATTTCTCGAAATAGCGGAGGGCTATACGGATTGCCCTGAAGGCGGAGAGCGATGCTTTC
>CAUPUT010000247.1:0-3007 GCA_963514615.1 uncultured Treponema sp. | reverse complement strand
TGGTATTGAGGGTTGCGGCAGCGCCGAAGTCTATGAAGCGTTCCCGTTTTGCGATGGTTTCAAGTTCGGGAAGATTCTTTAAGAATAAAATCGATTCCGGCAAAAGAAAACGATCGGTATGGCAATCTTTGAGCAATCCGGTAGTCCCTGCAAGCGGAGTAATGTCGGTATTATTTTGCATCAGCGTGTAGAGCTCAGCTATGCTTTTTGCAGTGTTGACAGTGTAATTATTTTTCATGCCGCTTGCCTCTCCTTGACCTGCATACCTGTTTTAATGCCGCGGTGATCGAAACAATGTCGGTACACCGGCATACGGTTCCGATATAGGCATCGCGTATTTGTTCGTCGGTTGGATTCCAATGTCTTTGCACAATACTGTGAGCGGTTAAAATAGTGCCTGCGGAACAAAAACCGCATAGCGCAATGCCTTCTTTTTCAAATGCGGCGGTAATATCTTTATATTCCTGTGTAGCGCTAAAGGCTTCGAGCGTGATAATGTTTTGCCCCGCTGCGGCAAAGACGGGAATTATACATGATGGCACCGGATGATCGTTTAAGAGTACCGTGCAGGAACCATACGTCTCCTGCATACAGCTTTTCCTCACACTAAGCAGACCGAAATCCCGCCTAAGTACGTCCGACAATCGCTCATCGGCATCGGCTTCAATTTCTACCGCCTGATTATTCAGATTAAATCGTATCCTCATATTATTTTTTCCCCGTTAAAGCTTTAAATAAGCGTTCAGTGCGGATCGGCAGCGTATCTATCCGCGCCGGGACACGCAGCAGTATTTGGTTTAATGCCGCAAGGTAGGCAGCGGGCAGTATATTCAGCGCACATGAATCGAATGCGCTCATCGAATTTCCCCGTTCGGGAATATCTACGGAAAGAGGCGGCATTTCGGTCGGCAGTATGAGCCGATATTCCGAGTAGGGAAGGGGAGTATCATCGGTTCCCGACTGAGGGATCGCTTCCTTTGCCGTACGTGATAATGCCGCGGCAATATTTTTACGCAGATAGTTGAGAATCTGTTTCTTTTCGTAGATTTTTCCGGGGCGGCATGCGAACCATACCTTCCGAATTTGTATTTCATAATAAACCGTGTCCAGTTCAAGTTCGATGATGCAGGCCGCGGGCGTTTGGGAAATAAATGAAGCGCTGTTTTTGTCGGCTGCATTTTTTGCAGGAGGAGTATCGGGTTGCGCAGCACCGGGCTGTGAAATATCGGTTTGCGGAATATCGAGCGGCGGAACATCGGGTTGTGAAATATCGGCTTGCGGGGTATTGGACTGTGAGACATCCGGCTGCGGGGAACGGGTGCTTTTCGAAATACTGATCGGCAGCGGATTGCGGAAGCGCTGCTCCTGTAAATCGCTCAGGCATTGCTCAACAAGGGGAAGAACGATACCGGCGGTATTACCGGCAGTCGCGGGTCCTGACTCGTTCATATCCGCGGTCGTAAGACCGGCAAAGGTAATATCGGATTCGGCAATGTCCAGTTTTTTTGCAGCGAGCTTCCTGATGACTTTTTTTATATCGTCTTCCACCGGTTCCGCCTTAATTGAAAGCCGGTTGTGAATATCCAGCGTCAGTTCTACCGTATACGCAAAGTCTGCGGCGCATCCGCCGTATTGAAAGCCCGCTGCCATGCCGATACCGCGCCACCGCCCGTCTCGCTTATCAGTTTTACCTCGGTTAAAAACATTATACGCGGCATATTTACAGATAAAATCGCTTTTGCCGGTTAAGAGTTCGAAGAGGTTTGAAAAAACGGTGCTATAATCGTCCGGCATATTTTGTATGCGCCATTCCGCCGGAGAGAGATTGTAATCCTGAATAATTTTGTTGATGTGGTTTTCCAGTGCATTTGACACATAATAGTCGCCCCATCCTTCGAGAATATCGATAAGGCCTCTCGCCGTTTTTGATGCCCGCACTTCTATCCGGTAGTTCGGTACGGTGTACGGCCCTAATGCGGCGGCGGTCATTTGCTTGAGTATGTTGCCGATAAGCGGACAGCAGGCACCGGCGTTGACAATAATCGAAATCTGCATTGCGGCAATCGAATGAGTATCTGATAGCGCCGATTTATGTTCGATAATCATTTCCGGCGTTTTAGGCGCTGCCGCTCTACTCTCTTCCGCCGATAGATTGAGCGAAATGGTTTTCCGCTGCAATACCGCCGCAACGGCGCACTGACAGGCAAGCAGGGACGGGTACCATAAAAGCTCGTTGAATGTTTCGCCTGTTTGGGTTGGGTGTACAATGACGGCTTCTTCCGCAAGCCCGGTCGCTTTTGCTACCGCGGCACGGACGTGAAACGGCCACTGCGTGGGCACATAGACGTCAAGTCCGTCCTCGCGGAATACCGTAACGGCCGAAAACGGTTCCGAACGAATTGCATACTGCGAAGCGATTTTAAGCGATGAGAATACGGTCGAAGCGGCTGTTTCAAAGATTGAATCGATATCTCCGGCAATGCGAGCCTCACGCGCAATGATAGGATAGTCGAACAGGGTATGCGGCCGCCCTGCCTCGAAGCTGTCCTCGGGGAGCGGTTCCAGTTCTATGGAAATGTCTTTCCGCAGCGTTTCAAGCGCTGCCTCATTATCACCGATGAGAATTCCGACGGCTTGTTCCTTGTACTCTATCTCTCCTGTTGCAAAAAGAGGAAGCGAGTGTTCAAATACTTCGATCGTTTTTTGAGCAGGCAGCTGCGCTGCTCCGTAAAAGGCATATCCTTCGGGTAAGGGCGGCAGATGCACGGCGGAAATGATCCCCGACGGTACGGGAGCACGGACAATCACCGCATACTGCTGCCCCTCAAAGGTAAGATCGGAAACAAATTGTTCTATCATATCAAACTTCCTGTCAAATTCCTGCTTTTTGAAAACTTTGGGGATATCTCAAAAGTCGGTTCCTATTTGCGGAACTTCTTTGCGGTATCGATTACCGTATCGATGACATACTGCACATCCTCATCGCTCATATCCGGCCAGAACGGAA
>CAUPUT010000246.1:0-3026 GCA_963514615.1 uncultured Treponema sp. | reverse complement strand
CTTTTGAAGCTGATGCACCGTACTCTTAAAATCCTTCGCGTATTCCGCAGTAAAGGAGAAAGGCTCTCTCGTTCGCGGATGAAGCCCTTCAAGCTGATAGGCATGAAGCGCAAGCCGCCGGATAAGCGGCTGTTCCGTATACACATCACCGTGCCACTGTTGTTTGAGCTCGGAAAGGAGTACCGGCTTACCGCTGCCGTAAAGTGAATCGCAAACAATCGGATACCCGGCAGCGGCAAGGTGTGCCCTAATCTGATGCGTCCTGCCGGTTACGGGGCGAGCTTCAAGCAAGGAGAATTGCCGGAACGTTTCCAGCACCGTAAAATGCGTTATCGCTTCCTTGCCGCGCCGTTTATCTACAACAGTACGGTGCAGAGCATCTCCGTCGGCACGCAGCGGCAGGTCAACGGTAAATTGTTCTTCCGGTACCCGCCCGTGAATCAGCAGCCGGTATGTTTTTTTTATCTCTCTCTCTTGAAATGCGGTATTCAAGGTACGGTGCGCCTCCGCATTGAGGGCATAGAGCAAAATACCGGAGGTGTCTTTATCAATCCGGTGTACCGCATAGAGTTTTTGACACAACGGCGCAATCTGCGGCAGCTCTTTTTGAATAAGCAGGTCGAGCCGCGGGGCTTCACTATCCCAACGGTCGGCAGCAACTAAAAGACCGGCGGCTTTATTCACCGCAATCATATCATCATCAGCATAAATCAGTGTAAAGGGCGTTTTTTTCATCAAGTATTCCTCAATTTTAAAAATCGGATTAATTCTGCGTAGCTTTCACAATCGGGTAAAATGGAAGGCGTGCCATATTCGGGAGAGATTAATACGTGGGCATCAAGCGCCTGCAAAAAGAACGCAGGGTATTCGGCTTCGGGGATATGAGGGAAGAGGTACCAACCTTTTTGTGTCCACACACCGGGAATGAGGCGCTCCACTTCGGCTTTCCGATTGAGCACCGCCTGACGTTTCTTTACTATTGTATGGCTGACCCTTGCGCTCCGTCCCGCCGTCTCAGAATGGTGTCCGTCTTCGATTTTAATTTCTTTGAGTTGAAGTTCTTCCATCTTATGTTTCAAATCGAAAAATGCCCGCGCAAGGCTGTATGCAAGCGGCGGGAACAGCACATCGGAAGGCGGCAAGCGTTCTTCAAACCGGCTGTCGGCAGCGATAATGCCGCACGGTACCGGATAGGCGGGCGTTACCAGCATGATACTATCGGCTATCAGCTCTTGAGAATCGGAAGCGGAATCAAGGTCTAAAAACGGCCGCCATACCGGCAGCGGCTGTACCGCACCGTTTTGATCGGCTTGCAGCACAGAACCGGCTATCCGTTCCCCCTTATCCTGCGTTTCATACCAGCGGATAACGGGATAATCCGGCAACAAGGATTCCAACGCACGCCGTAGTTGAACATCAGCCTTGGTCGGCAAAAAGCCGATGAGCCCCTTATCCAAAAATTGCTTACAAACCAAATTTGCCTGTCCCGTTCTTCGGCCTAAAATTGCTTTTCCGCCGTCAAGCCACAGGTCAAGCAGCCGGATATTTTTTTCTGTGTATAAATAGTAACCGCGGGCGCGCCGGACATTTCCGTACCGCTTGCGGATTTCAGTATAAATATCGATCATTAGAAAGCTATCATCGCATAACAGCAAAAAAACTACAAGAGAAAAAATGTACGAAATTTTGGATAACGATATGCACAGGAGGAGAGCAACTACACCAAACATTTTTTTAAATACAAAAAAGGTAAACTGCTTGCTTTTTTTTAGAAGCCATGATATATTAGGAATCATTATTAATATTTAAGGAGATACTTATGGACGAAAGAATTAACATGCCGCTTTTAGGCGATGCATTTCCCACTTTGCAAGTTCAAACCACTCAAGGTCCAATGACGTTGCCGGCCGACTTGAAAGGTTCGTGGTTTATTGTATTCAGCCATCCGGCTGATTTCACCCCCGTATGCACAACCGAGTTTGTCGGCTTTCAGGAACTGATGCCCGAATTTGAAAAGCTCGGTGTAAAATTAGTCGGTCTTTCCGTCGATCAGGTATTCAGTCATATTAAGTGGATTGAATGGATGAAGGATAAGCTTAATGTACAGATCACCTTCCCCGTTATTGCCGCAAACGATTCCATCGCAAATGCGCTTGGTCTGCTGCATCCCGGTAAAGGAACAAATACTGTTCGTGCCGTATTTATTGTCGATCCCGAAGGAATACTCCGGTTGGTACTGTATTATCCGCAGGAAATCGGTAGAAATATGAAAGAAATCTTGCGTGCGGTAAAAGCTTTGCAGATTTCCGACAAAGAAGATGTGGCTCTGCCTGCAAACTGGCCTGAAAACGGTTTGATTAAAGATCACGCAATTGTACCGCCTGCTTCTAACGTAAAAGATGCCGAAAAGCGCCTCAAGGAATACGAAGGCTTTGACTGGTGGTTCTGCCACAAAGCGTTAAAGTAGTTGATACTGTAAAACAACGAATCACGCACAGTTGACCGTAACGGATAACCGTACAGCGCTAAAAACATTGAACGAGCCCTCTAAAAACTCAAGTTTTTAGAGGGTTTTTAATTGCCATTCAACCACTGCCCCTATTCCCGCAGGCACGAAAACACAGATGTGCCGTATATTTTCAAACCAACGTTTTTGAAAATATACGATGCAGATGCTAGGAGCCTAGCGAATTCCAACCGGAGGCCTGGTAAAAAGCGTCCTTCCGTGTACGCTTTTTAACGACAAGTTTTTCTTTCGAAAAACTTGCTGCTGCATGGAACCACCGCCGTCCGTGGCGGTACTGATACGTTGAGGTCTTCAGTAGCAGCACGGATGCCGCTCGTATTATTCAGAAGCGATGTTTCGTACCACCGAAACTCGCAGCCAAAAGTGTACAAGGATGTACACTTTTGGCGTAGATGCACCGTATATTTTCAAAAGGTAAGCATCATTGACAGATACAGCCGTGCTGCCCGATAAAGTTGAGAAAGCTTAATATGTTCGTTTTCGCGGTGGACGACGGCAA
>CAUPUT010000245.1:0-3048 GCA_963514615.1 uncultured Treponema sp. | reverse complement strand
CTACCGGAAGGATCGGATATTTGCAGTCTTGGAATGTACTATATTTCGTATTTAATCGAGCAATGCGAAAGCAGAAATGTTCACTTTGAATCAAGTGCAAACAAAGCAGCATCCGATTTGACGGTCGTCAACCTTTCCTTTATATTCTAGGCCGATGAAGCATCTTTCTTTTGCGTGCCTATTATCAGCCGTTTTACTGTATGCCTCATGTTCATTTAATACGCCGTCCGTTGTACTTACAAAAAAACAGCGGATATATAGCTATAATCAGCAAGGCGCACTGACGGAGCGGTTAGCAGTTTTTATGTTGCTTGAAGATGAGGATGGAAGGAATGACTATAAAGAATTGACGTTGCGTGAAGATGCAACAGGACTCGAATGGTCTCTCCATCGAGAAAACACCGTATTTTTACAGGAGGCAGGATATTCCAAGAATGCTCAATGGGTAGGTTCAAATAAGTTCAAGTATCCCCGCCGTTTTTTCCCTGCGGGGCAATATACACTTAGTGCTTCCGATTTGGGTGGGAATAAAACGGAGGCAACTTTTTCGCTACAGGAACCAAAAACAATCACCTTTTTGCCGTTTGAATTTGCGCTGGAAAATGAGCAATGGACGCTGCACATTACCGATAGCGGTGTGTGTTCACATTTTTCATTGATTATGCTGAGTGCGGACTTGCAGCCGCTTACCGTATATCAACTGCAAACGAACAATGCCGACCGGCAAAACGGCTCACTTGAAACGTTTGAGAATAAACCTACGGATGCGCGGTATATTCAGTGTTTCGGAGAAAATGCCGATCAATCGATCGGTTTTCTCAGTGCGCCGCTCCCGCTGCCGTAATTCCTTTTCTGAATATTTAAGTTGACGATATTGTTAACTGTAGTATATAATATAAAGAATCATTGAGGAGATATCATGAAAAAAGCACTTTCAATTCGTTTTAGGCTATTGCGGGCAATCACAATCACGATCATCTCAATTATCGGTTTTATTTGTGCAGTTGTCGGCTATGCACTTTATCAAAGGAATACTGCACAATTTAATGAAGTTACTGCTCAGCAATTTTCTAATATCGAAAAATCTATTCATCTTTTTATTCAAAGTGGAAAAAACGTTGTTACCATGCTTGCTTCGCATCCTGCCGTGTTGGGTGCCGATGAAACTATTTACAATTACACGGTAGAAGCGCAAAAATCGGGAAGAATATATACGCATACCGGAAAAGCGGAACAGGATATTGTAACACTGTTTAGAACCACAGAGAAGAGTTTCAGCGAATTTCTAGAAATTTATATGGGAACCCAATGGGGCGGTGCAGTCAGTTCATGGACGGAAGAAGAAAGTAGTGGATACGATCCCCGTCAAAGGTCATGGTATCAAAAGGCTGTAGAAGCAAACGGCGATATCATTATTACACCGATATATATATCCACAAACGGCAATCCTGTCGTATCATTGGCAAAAACAATAAAAACTGATGGTGGTGTATTTTTAGGCTGTATAGGAGTTGATATTAATTTAACGGATTTAACATCGTTTATCAGGAGTGTCAAAATAGGAAAGACAGGCTATTGTATGCTCATACAAGATGACGGAGTGATTTTAGCAGATGCCCAACATAGTGAATTCAATTTTAAAAATCTGAAAGATGTCGATGCTGCTTTCTCGGAAATCGCTCAACAAAAGGACGGTTCCACTGCTATTACACTGGACGGGAAACAAAGAAAAGTCTATATTTTTCCGCTTCCCGAATTGGGATGGAAACTTATTATCATTGTAGAACAAAATGAGATACTCTCGCTCTTTTATGCGCTTGTCAGAATTATGGTGCTTATCGGATTGCTGATGTTTGTTATTTATTTCACTTTGGCAATTATTGCCTCCCGTGCGCTTAGACGTTATTTTACACGGCTTGAAACGCTGCTCGGAAAAATTGCGGCAGGGGATCTTACCGACCGCGTCAAGGTAAAACGCAATGACGAAATCGGACGGCTTATGACACATTTGAATATGGCTACGGAACATAGCCATACTATGCTGACCACTTTAAAAGAAGAAGCCGATAAGATGATGGCAATCGGGTCAGACTTATCAAGCAATATGGAAGAAACGGCTGCTGCGGTAAAAGAAATAAGCAGCAATGCGGCAATCGTGAAGGAAAAAGCGTTAATGCAAGCTGCCGGTGTAACGGAAACAGCTGCGACTAGCGAACAAATTCAAGGAAAATTAAACCTGCTTGTTGAAGGAATTACAACGCAGTCGGAAAACATTACGCAGTCTTCGGCGCTCATAACGAACACTGCAGAAAATATGCTTCGTGTTAATAAAATACTTTCACAAAATGATGGATTGATTAAAGATGTATACGATCAGATGAGAAACGGTAAAGACGGAGTAAGTACGGCAAATGATTTTGTCAAACAGGTTGCGGAACGGTCGGAAGCGTTGCTTGAAGCAAGTCAGATTATTCAGAATATTGCCAGTCAAACAAACCTTTTGGCGATGAATGCGGCGATTGAGGCAGCCCATGCGGGGGAGTCGGGCAAGGGTTTTGCGGTTGTAGCGGATGAAATTAGAAAACTTGCCGAAGAGTCCAATATGCAGGGAAAGCAGATTGGAGCGGTTATCAAAGAATCGACGGAAATTATTGCACAAGTTTCTAAAGCAGGTATGCAAGCCGAAAAGACCTTTATAGATGTGTATGAACTTATCAGCCAAATTTCGAAAAAAGAAGATACGATAGTAAATCTTATGCATGAGCAAGAAGAAAACGGAACACGGGTTTTATCGGCTATTGAGACAATTAATCAGATAACTAAAAATGTCAGCGCTGCTTCTGTAGAAATGCTTGAGGGGGGTAAACAAATTGCTGCAGAGATGCAAAAACTGGCGGATATTACACGGGAGACGACCGACAACATGACCGAAATAGCTTCCGGAGCTGAACAAATAACCAATGCGATAGGAGAAGTTGTTTCTATCACAGAGCAAAATAAGACCAGTATTGAACATCTTGCGCAGGAAGTTAATAAGTTCAAAATCTA
>CAUPUT010000244.1:0-3056 GCA_963514615.1 uncultured Treponema sp. | reverse complement strand
ATCCCAGTACCGGCACACCGGTTTAAAAGCATCGCTTGTGGTAACCGCTGCGCTATGCGGCAGCTCTATCTGTTGCAGCACGGGATCGCTTTGCCGTGTTGCAAAGGTGTCGCCGGTAAAGACCAAGAGGGGAATATGGTTTGCCGTCGCAAGCGCGCAGGCGGTTACCATATTTGCGGCGCCCGGCCCGATAGACGATGTGCAGGCGATGATTTTTTGCCGGTTATGCTGTTTGGCAAAGCCGACCGCTGCATGACACATTCCCTGTTCATTCCTTCCCTGATACACCCGTAAACTACCCGGGTCGGCCGCTAAGGCCTCACCGAGACCGCAGACATTCCCATGCCCGAATATCGTAAATATTCCCTCTACAAACTTTATCTTCTTACCGTCCCGCATCACATACTGGCGGTCAAGAAATGCCGTTACCGCCTGTCCAACCGTCTTTCGTACCATCGCCGATTCCTCCGTTAGATTTCTCCATAATAATATATGAATAATATATGCGGTTCTCAAAAGAGCGCCGGTTAATTTGTTTCTATAGTTCAAATAGTAGCATTGAACGAGCATGCCGTCAAGAATTTTTTTTGAAAAATGCTCACTACATACCCATATAAACAGCAAACATAATCAATAGATAACAGCAATATAACACTAAAATCATATTTTTATACCATTGTTTATCAATTTATTACTTGAATTTACCCAAAACCTATAGTATACTTGAGCCGGAATATAAGGAGGCTGAAGAAAATGATTTCTCTCGGCATTATCGGTGCAGGAAGAATCGGAAAGGTTCATGCACAAAGTATTATGAATCACATTACCTCGGCACGGCTTAAAACGATTGCCGATCCCTTTATGAATGAGGAAACCGAAGCCTCGCTCCGCGCGCTCGGCGTTTCCGATTGTACGAAGGATTATAAAAAGATATTAAACGATCCCGAAATTGATGCGGTTCTAATCTGCTCATCAACGAACACTCATGCGGATATATCGCTTGAGGCAATTGCAGCCGGAAAGCACGTATTTTGCGAAAAACCCGTATCTCAAGACATCGCAAAAATCCGTGAGGTAATGGAAAAATTAAAGGGCACAAAACTTAAATATCAGGTAGGCTTTAACCGCCGGTTTGATCATAATTTTGAAGCGGTACGCGCCGCCGTCGCAAATGGAGATGTCGGCGATGTGCATATTGTACGCATCACATCTCGCGACCCTGCGCCGCCACCGCCCGAATACGCAGCCGTTTCAGGCGGTATGTTCCTCGACATGACTATCCATGATTTTGATATGGTACGCTATTTAACCGCAAGCGATGTTGTCGAGGTATTTGCAAACGGCGCCGTACTGGTAGATCCGCTTATCGGAAAAGCGGGCGATATAGATACGGCCATTATTTCGCTTAAAATGGCGAACGGCGCCTTAGCCGTTATCGATAATTCCCGTAAGGCGGCATACGGATACGATCAACGTGCGGAGGTATTCGGATCGAAAGGACAAGCAAGCGTTTCCAACGACACAAACTCATCGCTCATACTGAGCAGTGAAACCGGCATCCATGCCGAAAAGCCGCTTTACTTTTTTCTAGAACGGTATATGGCTTCCTTTACAAAGGAGGTACGGATGTTTGTACAGGCAATCGAACAGGACTGCCCCGTACCGGTTGATATTAACGACGGATTACAGCCGGTATTGATTGCCGCCGCCGCATTGCGCTCCTTGAAAGAACATCGTCCGGTACTTTTATCGGAAATAAAGTAAAAGGCAGGCACCGGCATGGCATTAGCTCTGATGACGGATTTATTGCGGGAGGCTGAACGGCACAATAAGGCGGTAGGCGCCTTTAATGTCGCCGATATGGAAATGATCATCGGCGCAATAAAAGCGGCGGAAACGGCAAACACCCCGATTATTCTCCAAATTGCGCAGGCGCGGCTGGTCTATTCCCCGTTCCATTTAATTGCACCGATGATGGTAAGCGCCGCCCGCGCCGCGAAGATACCCGTAGCGGTGCATCTTGACCACGGACAAACCCTTGATGTGATTCAAAGTGCACTCGACTACGGCTTTACTTCCGTCATGATTGACGGTTCCGCGCTTCCGCTGGAACAAAATATTGCAATAACGAATGAGACGCTTGCCGCAGCAAAAAAATACGGCGCAGGCGTCGAAGCGGAGTTGGGAACAATCGGCGGCAGCGAAGGCGGCGCCGAAAAAAAGGCCGTTACTACCGATCCCGAAACCGTAAAGGAGTTTTTAAGCCGCGCCCCGGCTGATGCACTTGCCGTTGCTATCGGGAATGCGCACGGCCATTATCGAGGAACGCCGCAGCTTGATTTTGAGGTGCTTAAAACAATACGTGCACTGACACCGGCGCCGCTGGTTTTGCACGGCGGTACCGGCATCAGCGATGAAGATTTCAGGCGGTGCATAGACTGCGGTATACGGAAGATTAACATTGCAACGGCAACCTTTGACGCCGCTGCGGACAGTATACGCGCTTATTGCGCTCAGCATGATACGCCCGTGTTTTTCGGCATACATGAAGCCGCCGTGCAAGGCGTATACGAAAATGTCCTCCGCCACATTGCGGTTTTTAATAATGAGGAGAAAAGTTGATGTATATTGATTTTGATCGGTCTCGGCCGCTGGATCTTGTGCTGTTCGGACGGGCGACCGTCGATTTAAACCCTATTGATTATTTTCATCCGCTGCAGGATTGCGTTTCGTTCAAAAAATACCTCGGCGGCTCTCCTGCGAATATTGCAGTCGGGCTTGCCCGCCTCGGGAAAAAAGCAGGCTTTGTAGGCGCCGTTTCCGATGATCAGTTCGGCACCTTTATTACCGACACTTTTCAAAAAGAAGGGGTTGATACCTCCCAAATGGTGCGGACAACGCACGGGGAAAAACTCGGCCTTACCTTTACGGAAATTCTCAATGAACACGAAAGCAGCATCCTGATGTACCGCAATCAAGCGGCGGACTTATCGCTTTCTACGGAGCATATTCACGAGGATTATATTCAATCGGCAAAGGCAGTGCTTATTTCCGGT
>CAUPUT010000243.1:0-3079 GCA_963514615.1 uncultured Treponema sp. | reverse complement strand
TGAAGATGGTTCAAATGGTCTCACAGTCTCAATTTTTCCGCGGTTTTTATCTACTCTACCTGATGTGTTTACCCGTTTGCCGGAAAAATGTGCGAAATTTTATTTCCTTAAAATGCAACAGTTGAACAAAATATGAATTTTGGAAACTGTTGCATTCGTGCGCGAAAAGCGCACACATCAATACGCAAGTTTTCGAAAGAAAACTTGACGGTTAAGGTGAGCGGCGTCATTGTAGACGCTCACCTTATACCTATGAAATTTCGCACAGAAGGAAGGCAACCGCTAAAAATATTTTTAATGCGGTTGCCCTGTCATTATCTGATTGTTTCCAAATAGGCAAGCGTTTCTTCGGCTGTTTTTTTCCAGCTGTATTGCTTTACCCATTCTATTCCGGCATCGATTAGTTTTTGCCGCCGTTCTTTATTTGCACCGGCGATATCGTTGATAAGGCTGCCGATGACTGCGGCAATCTCTTCCTGCTTATCGGGTTCAAAATAACAAGTGCAGTCGCCTGCAATTTCCGGTAATGCACCTGCATGGACACAAGCTGTCGGAATACCGCATGCCATCGCTTCGATTACCGGCAAGCCGACTCCTTCAACAGGAGAAGGGAATATACACAAGTCTGCTGCAGAATAGAGCAGCGGGAGATTTTCATGCGGAAAATATCCGGTAAGCAAGATATCCGATGCAAAGGGTGAGCGAAGGACAGCCTGATGCACCTGTTCTGCCTGTTCACCATCCGCACCGGCAATCACCAGCCGATGCGGCGCCTTCGTTTTTTGTTTAAAAATTGAAAAAGCGTTAATCAGCTCAACATGCCGTTTTTCCGGATGAATAATCCGCGACGCATAAATGATATACGGACGCCGAATGGCAAAGGGTTTAATCATCAGCGCTTCCTGCGCTTGCAGATTATGCGGGTGAAATAGATCGGTATCGATTCCGTTATGGATAACCCGTATTTTATCTTCCGCGATGCCGTTTTTAAGCAGATTATTCTTGATATAGTTGCTGGGGCTGATGATCCCTTTGATGGATTTGAGCGTTAATTTTGATACAAATGATGATATGTTTTTTAAATACCCTTGGGAGTTATCCCCAAGTATATTTTGCATGACCAGTACCGCAGGAACCTCAAAACGCATAGGCAAGAGTTTTGTTCCCGACGGGAATAAAACAATGTCATATTGCTGCTTACGGGCAAAGATATTAAAAGAAAGGCGGTGCCATGTCTGTTCCGCAAAAGCAGAATCTCCGACGGAGACGCAGGTGTATTTGACCCCTTCAACGCCCGACGTATAGGTATATTTATCCAATTCATGTCCGAAAAGCTGAATGCTGTGTTCGGTTTTTGGCAAGTTATGTACTAATGAAAGAATGTAAGCTCCGATTCCCGACCTGCCGTGATCGCATCCGAACGTATCAATCCCTATTTTCAAAAGAAACCTCTTTTTTTATTTTTAAGCATCTCCGAGCAGTCTCACCGGATAAATAAATCAAAATCGCAGAATAATCGAGGTTGTGAGACCATCTGACCCTCGAAGAGGTTCAGTTCTGGTTGAACAGCCTCGATTATTCTGCGGGGTTATATAAAACATCCGGTGAGACTGCTCTGGCGGATACACTCACGATTATAGCATTTACCGTAACAATATGCTATCCTTGCCGCATGACTGACTTTTTGGATTTGCCGCTGTACAAACCTTTTGTTGAAACACTTGCCGCTGGCGGGATTATACAACCGACCCCTATTCAAAAAAAAGTGATACCGCTCGCCTTAGAAGGTAAAAGCGTCTTTTTTGAATCCGAAACCGGCACGGGTAAAACCTTTGCCTTTTTACTGCCGCTTCTAACTCGGCTGATGCAGGATGAGAAAAAGACAACAGCTCCGCGTATTCTTATTTTAAGCCCGACAGTAGAACTTGCCTCTCAAATTAAAGAAGCGGCAACTCAACTGCAAGGAACTGATACTAAATGTTTTAAGACGCTGCTCTGTGTCGGCGGCAGCTCATTAAAACGGCAAATAGACGGTTTAAAAGAAAAACCTGCCATAATTATCGGGACACCGGCGCGCATTTCCGATTTAATCGGGCTAAAGAAACTCAAGCTGCAAGAAATAGAGGCGGTAGTAATTGATGAAGCAGACCGGCAGCTTGCGCGGGAAAGCAGAGATGCACTGCAACTCGTTCTTAGTGCACTGCCGCAGGATGTGCAGGCGCTCGCGTGTTCGGCAACTTTTAACGAAAAAAACAGTGAATTGCTCAACGGCTTTTTGCGGCGTTCGAAAACTGCTGCATTACCGGAACATATTTCGATTGCAAATACGGGTGTACTGCAAAAGTCCATCGAACATTGGGCGCTTTTGAGCGAGCGTCGGAGCAAAGCCGATACCTTGCGTGCACTGCTCTATGCCTTGGACAGTGCAACGGCAGATACCCCAAAAAAAATCCTTATTTTTACTGCGCCTGCACAGGAAGTTGAAACCCTTGCGCAAAAGCTGCAATATAAAAAGATCGATGCCGTGCCCTTATATGGTAAACTCGAAGGTTCCGAACGAAAACAAATTATCGCACGGTTCAGGTCGGGCAAAACGCGGATATTGATTACCAGCGATTTGTCCGCGCGCGGACTCGATATTGCCGATATCGACTACATCATACAGATGCAGCTTTCAAAGGATGCCGATGTCTTTATTCATCGCGCGGGACGTACCGGCAGGGCGGGGAAGAAAGGCGTTAACATTGTTGTCGGAGATGAATACGAGCTGCGTATTTTACAAGGCATCGAAAAAAAGCTCGGTATAACGGTGTATCCCAAAATCCTCACCGGTGGAAAAATCGAATCCGCCTCGGAAACTGCATAAATCACAAAGATTCATAAGACGGGAACCGTTAGACTTTTATTCTGTTTCTTAATATACTAAAGAAACGAAGCTTTTATACTTTTCTGCATAAGGCTTCAATTTTGGGAGGTTTTATGATTCACAAACGTTTTATGCGTCTATCGATTGCAGTATTGTTCAGCCTTTCCGTGCTGATGTCATGCGCTACTACGGACGCCGCACGTATGCAGGAGC
>CAUPUT010000242.1:0-3103 GCA_963514615.1 uncultured Treponema sp. | reverse complement strand
TATAGTCCCAAAGGCTGTTTTATAGTACACAAGACGGTATCGGGTGTCAAGCCCTGAATTTCTTCTTGTTTAAAATGAGATTTTTCATTATTATATTCGCCTATGATTACAACCCGTTTGCCGGAAAATCTATCCGGTTATCATATACACATGATCGGTATAAAAGGAACCGGTATGGCGGCCTTAGCGGAGCTGCTCGTTTCGCGAGGCGCAATATTGACCGGCAGCGATGTCAGCGATGAATTTTATACCGATGCCCTTTTACGCAAGCTGAACATACCGGTCAGCAGCCCCTTTGCGCCTTCAAATATCCCTGATTCCACCCAACTGATTATATATTCAACGGCTTACACGCCCGATAAAAATTCGGAGCTGCATGCTGCTGCAGAGCAAAATCTCCCGCGCATGAGCTATCCCGAAGCACTCGGCGCTTTTTCCGAGCACAGCTATTCGGCAGGTATTGCAGGCGTGCACGGCAAAACAACGACCACCGGTATCGCAGGAACTCTTTTAAAGGACTTACATTTAAGCGCCTCCGTATTGGCAGGCAGCGCCGTGTCCAACTTCGGCGGCGGGTGCACGGTTATCAACGGTTCAAAATATTTTGTCGCCGAAACCTGTGAATATAAACGTAACTTTTTATTTTTCCATCCGCAAAAAATCGTGCTTACCAGTATCGAAAGCGATCATCAAGATTACTATCCTAAATACGAAGATATATTAACCGCCTTTTTACAGTACATCGACCGCCTGCCCCAGTTCAACGAATTGATTTACTGCTCAGATGATGCAGGAGCACGGGAGGCCGCGAAGCTCACATTTTCTTCCCGTCCCGATCTTGTCTTAACGCCTTACGGCAAAACGGCACACGGCGATTACGGGATTAAAACCCTTGGCATCCAAAACGGGCAGTCGGTCTTTTCTCTGCGCAGCTTCGGTGGAGAATTCCGCATTGGCATTCCGGGAGAGCACAGCGTCCTCAATGCCGCCGCTGCTATCGCGCTGGTAATCGGGCTTATCAAACAGGAGCGGAAAGAAGTTACCACTGCCGACCTCACCGCAATCAGGAACAGTCTCGCCTCGTTTAAGGGAGCAAAGCGGCGCAGCGAAATTTTGGGCGAAGTAAACGGCATCCTATTCATGGACGATTACGGGCATCATCCCACCGCAATTTATAAAACCCTCAAGGGTATACACGAGTTTTATCCCAAACGGCGTATTATCGCAGACTTTATGTCGCATACCTATTCACGCACTGCAGCGCTGCTCCCCGAATTTGCTAAGGCGTTTTCATACGCCGATATGGTGATCCTGCATAAGATTTATGCTTCCGCACGGGAAAAATACAGCGGTTCAACAAACGGCAAAACCTTGTATGAACAAATGAAAAAGCGGCACAAACGGGTTCATTATTTTGAAGAGATTATGGACGCAAAGGATTTTGTAGAACATGCACTGCGTCCAAACGATTTGTTCATCACCGTCGGTGCAGGTGACAATTGGAAACTCGGACGCGCCGTTTATAACGACTTACTCGAAAAGGCACACGTATGAAAAGTATGACGAGCTATGCCTATCTTGACGGCATTGTAAACGGAACCGACATTTCCTGCGAATTAAAGAGCTATAACTCCCGATTTTTGGATCTCAACATCAATATTCCCTCTACGATGACGCAGCTTGAGCCTTTTTTGCGTAAGTATTTTTCAAAGCGTATTATACGAGGCAAAGTCGATTTTTATCTGCGTTTAAAGAAATTGCATAACGAGCAGCCTATTCTGCCAAATCTTGCCCTTGCACAGGCGTATCATAAATCTATCGCCGATATCGCTCATGCACTCGGAATGGAACATCAAATCACACTCGACCTGATTTTACGACAAGAGGGAGTGCTACAAATTGATAAAAACTTTGATAAGGAACTTTGGCAACACGCTCTTATTCCTCTCCTCGATGAGTTGACTGAAAAATTCAACACGTGTAGGATTGAAGAAGGCAAGGCATTGTCCGCAGATATCTTGAAAATGCTCACAGTTCTTTCCGCCTCGGTTGCGGAGATTGAGCGGCATGCTGCAAGAATGGAAGAACTTTTTTCTGCGATGCTGAAAAAGAAATTTTCCGAATTGATGGAACATGAGCCGGATCATCAGCGTGTTATGCAGGAGACTGCGGTGTTGCTCGTAAAGTATACAATCAATGAAGAAATTATACGGGCAAAAGCTCATATCGCCGCTTTAGAAAAAGAAACCACCGAAAACGAAACTCCCGGCCGAAGAATTGATTTTTTATGTCAGGAAATCAATCGGGAGATTAATACTATCGGCTCAAAAAATCAGCTGACGGAAATCGGACAAGCGGTAATCTCCGCTAAGGATGCTCTGGAAAATATCCGCGAGCAGGCTCACAATATCGAATGAGGGATACACTGATGAAACACGACTATGCTATTCCTGCAAAAAAAGAGCTACGCATTGCAATCTCAGGTGCTTCCGGTTGCGGCAACACGACGGTTTCTACCTTGCTGGCTGACACGTTGGGTATTCCGTGCATCAATTATACCTTTAGAAGTCTGGCAAAAGAATTGGATATGCCGTTAAAGAAAGTTATTGAACAGGCGAAGACCGATTTCAGCTTTGACCGAATTATTGATAAACGCCAAGTCGAGCAGGCGCTGCAATCCTCCTGCGTACTCGGCTCCCGGCTTGCAATTTGGATGCTGAAAGAGGCGAATTTAAAAGTGTATCTCTATGCCTCTGAAGAAGTACGCGCGGGACGTATCTTTCAGCGGGAGGGCGGAAGCCTTGAGCATATCAAAGAGTTTACCGCGATGCGGGACAACGACGATACCCGCCGGTACAAAGAACTGTACAATATCGATAACACCGATTATGCCTTTGCCGATATGCTGATCGATACGGAGCATTATACCCCCGATCTCATTGTAGGGTTAATCATAGACGAGCTTTTACGGCGTTCGCTCATTGTTCCGAAAGCAGACACATAACAAATGTCCGGAATACCAAGCCTTGAAGAACAAGCAGCTTATCCATAGTAAACAAATGAGTATTCTTGAAGCATCACCTCATCCCGATTACACCGATTT
>CAUPUT010000241.1:0-3107 GCA_963514615.1 uncultured Treponema sp. | reverse complement strand
AGCCGCTCCATTCGTCGTAGCGGTTTCCGGTAAAAAACTCTTCAAAATTGCCTTCCAGCCGTTTAAGCGGACGTTCGGAAATAATGGGTATCCGCTCAATGTTGAGCGGAGCCTTTGCATTGTTCATATCGGACTGCTGATTGGCCGCATCAAACAGTTCCCCACCGGAGTGCGTTATCTCCTTGTCGAAGAGTTCCCCATCGGCTTTAGTTGTTTCAGTATCGAAGAGTTCCGCACTAACTTTCGCTTTATTTTTCTTTTCGGCAGCGTTTTGTTTCGGCGTACAGTCGATATCTATCGAAAGAACGCACTTGGCATCCTCCGATTCATCAAAAGAGTAGGGGAGGGGCGAACCCGAATAATACATTCTATCGGTTATCCGTTGGCAGCGGTGCAGGTGCCCGAGTGCAACATAATCGAAAAAAGAAAAAAGGTCGGGATTGACATATTCGGCGGTACCGATAAAGGTGCGCTCGCTGGAGGAGCTCTGCCCGCCGATGGTAAAGAGGTGCGCCGCTAACAGTGCGGGTATGTCCGGCCGTACCGCTTGTTTCAGTATGTGCGACGCAACCGCCGCCATTTCCGCTTGCGAATCACCTGCGGCACGGCACGCTTCTTTTTTTTCTTCCGAAAAAGCGCCGAAGTTTAAAAACGGGAGTAGGTATACCGCAAGTTTTTCCGCGCCCTTGGTAAGAATCACCGGATCGGCAAGCCTGCTTGTATCCTGCGCAATGTAGATACGCTGGTTTTGCAGTATCTCGCGGGCAAAGGCGAGCCGCTGTGCGGAGTCGTGGTTGCCGGGAATGATAAGTACCGCCGTATCGGGACGATCCTCCCTTATCCGTGCAAGAAACCGACTGAAAAACGAAACCGCCTCCGCCGAAGGAATGGCGCGGTCATACACATCGCCTGCGATAATCAGCGCTGCATAGTCGTCCCGTGTAAGGATATCGTGAATGTCGTTCAGCATTTTTTCCTGCACACCGAGCAACGGCGTTTCGTGCAGCGTTTTTCCCAAATGCAAATCGGCGGTATGGAGCAGTTTCATCTTTGTTACTGTATGACTAATATCCGGTTCTGTAAAGGGGCGGGATAATTAAAGATTGGGTAGGGTGTAAGAATGAAAACCTAACAATCATCAACCCCGATGTAGTATGTGAGTATTAAGCTTCCGTACAGGAAAAATAGATAAGATTTTGTCTAATCAACATACCCCAGCGTTCTGTACCGGGGGATGTTGATCTTGAAGTCGGTTTACCAGCTTTCCTGTCTAATTACATAATCGTTAAAGGAGTGCTCTGCCAACACACTTTTTACTTTTTCAAGATCGGGAGATTGTATTCCCGTAAGCACAACTCGTACTGTTTTTTCGGTTCGTTCATACGCAGGATCAAAGCCTATTTTTCGCAGCTGTACTACAAGCCGCAACGCATTTTCTTCCCGCGTAAAAGCGCCGAGCTGAATTCTCCATAACACACCGGAATTGCCGGGCAAGTAAACCGGTGTCGGAGTTTGTTCTGCCCGTGCGGAATACGATTGTTTTGCAGTGGTATTGCCGCCGTTTGGTGCTTTCTCATCAGTTTGTACGGCCTGTGTTGGAGCAGCAACAGGTTGCGCTGCTTGAACCGTTCCGGACGTTTTTTCCGTTACACCGGGCATCGTATTCTTCTGAACAGGAACCGCTTCCGGATCCGTATTGGAAACTTTTTGTGCGGATGTCTCCGATGCATCAGTATAAACATCGTTTGTCGCTATTAAAGCGGCATGATCGAGTGAGTCGACTTTTTTAATCGAAACCCGTGTGATACCGCGGCTAATCATTCCCAGCGATTCGGCTGCTGCTTTTGATAAATCTATCTCGCGATTCGCAACGAAGGGGCCTCGGTCGTTTACTCGAACCACCACTTTTTTTCCGTTTTCAAGATTTGTTACCTCAAGAAAAGTTCCAAACGGCAGTGTTTTATGAGCTGCCGTATAAGCATTCATATCGAAAATTTCGCCGCTTGATGTTGGTCGGCCGTTAAAAGCTTCTCCATAATAAGATGCATAAGTTTCTGCTGTGAGTAATTCTTCCGCTCCAAGGGGTAATAGTAATAATGTTCCGATCAGAGCCGTCAGTACATGGTATTTTTTCATAAAATCCTCCCATAGCTTCATACAAACAATATCGGAAAGAGATAAAAAAAATTAAGCGCAAAAACGGGAAGATGTTTTTAAGACAATAAAACGGAAAAAAAATGCCGGAGACGAGACTTGAACTCGTACGACCGTTTCCAGTCAAGGGATTTTAAGTCCCTGGTGTCTACCAATTCCACCACTCCGGCAAATATGATATACTATACTGGAAATCATAGAGGCGGTCAAGATTGTTCACGGACTCTCATTGTCATTTACGACATATTTCACAAAAAGCGGTTCATTTCCCGCTCATATTAAAAGCGATGCAGGAAGAAGGCTTCCCTTTCATAATGGATATCGGTACTGATGCCGGAGATTTTACGTCGCGGTATAATGCCGTTGCGGAGGCATGGGATAAAGACGGCAGCATCCCCGACTTTATCCATTTTTCTGCAGGTCTATGGCCGGGGCGTTCCGCTATTGAACATCGGGTAGAGGCAGTACAAATGCTTAAAGTCGATATTCAAGCCATCTTAAAAAGCGGGCAGCCGTATGCGGCCGTCGGGGAATGCGGCATCGATCGGTATTGGAACCATGTCGGAGCAACCGGTACGGGAACAGGTGACCTTGCCGGAGAAGAGCGGCTTTTTAAAGAACAACTTACCCTTGCCGAACGGTACGGTTTGGCTGTTATCATTCATTCCCGCGACGGTTTTGAAGCAACACTCCGCTGTATTGACGAAGTAGGCTGGAATCGCGGCGTTATTCACTGCTTTTCGTACGGAAAGAAGGAAGCGGAGGCCTTTTTGGAACGAGGCTGGTATCTTTCATTTCCGGGCACGATTACATACGCCGATAATGCGGAAACGGCCGCCGAAATAGCGGAACTGGTACGTATGGTTCCCGACGACAAGCTGCTGCTGGAAACGGATGCCCCGTACCTAGCCCCTCAACCGGTTAGACGGGAGATAAACACCCCGCTGAATATT